>JBLHFB010000017.1:0-15161 GCA_047614865.1 Gammaproteobacteria bacterium
AGATGCCATTAAGCCAGATCAGTAGTGCTTAACACTTAGTCAGTAGACTAATCGGTCTTACTGTCCGCAACGGCAGCCTCCGCAGGATCCGTACCGTTCTTAATCTCGATTGCTTTTACCAAAGCTTCAATCGCATTCTCACCCATTGCGATATTGTTGTGGCCCGATTCAGGGAACAAGATATCAGTCGGGCGTCCGAATCGTGAGGTAGAGCCGGGCTCATTCCACGGTGCTGAAAACACCACGGTGTCCATCGCACAGAATACCGAGGTCAGGTTATCCATCTTTGGATATTCCTTGGAGGTGAACTCCAAGTAATCAGACTTAGGCATCATTTGGCGAAGGCTTGGCGACAAATAAAGTGCCAATAGCAACAAGCCCCAGTTCCAACCGCTGGCTTGGTTGCAAACAAACAGCAACGCAGCTATTGCATACAGAACCCAAACAACATTGGTGCCCCACAGTGGCGAACCTAATGTCCAGCCGTGACGAATACGTTTTTCACCTTGCAGAATGGCAGAGGTAACAACCAAGCCACCCATTGAGTGAGCCACAACATAGGCTTCGTCAATGCCTTGCTCGTCTAGATAAGCCGATAGCTTGCGGCCTTTGCCCAACACATTGCTCACTTGGTAACCCAAAGAAAGCACGTGACAAGGGTATCCAGCGGCCTGAATTTTGCGTTGCATGTCAGCATAAATCGCGGGGCGACAGATAAACCCAGGAACAATAATCACCGGAATTTTATTAGGGTCTGCGGCTTTGGTAAGCGGCATTAAAGCGCGCTTAAATGGGCCTATAAAGAACTCCCAAAACAACTTAATGGTGAATTTGAAATCACCCATGGTTTGTTCGGCATTGGTGCGTTGCTTGTCTGCGGGAATTTCCCACGTTTCGTGCTTCATTATTTTTATTCTCTACGAAATGTCTCTTGGCCGACTATACAGCGCCATTAGACGGTAGCCAACTGCCTCAATACTCGTCGTCTTTGTTCTACCTAAGCACTGTCAGTGGAGCAACCAAGCAGCCTGCTAGCTTTGCTTACGGTGGGAATAGGTAGTTAACCAGCCCTTATAGCTATCCGACAATGCTTGGGAAATTCGTTCTTTCGAGTCAACGTTAAAGCCCATAGCCATCATCGCCGAGGTGAAATTGCCCAAGTGGCCTCGTTTGGGGTCGAGCATTATCACCCGGCAGTTTTCGTTGCAGTGGCGGCGGATAAACTCAGACAAGAGCGCGACGCAGCCAGGCTCGTATAACAAGTCACTGCCGACAATCAGATCGAACTTGCCCAAGTCATCATCTAAATCTGCCCAATCGGTGCGGGTAAATTGAATGGGCAGGAAACCGTTTAAGCGAGTGTTTTCAGCAAGAAAGGCCCCAGCTTCAGGGTGGTAATCCGTAGCGGTAATATCCGCGCCACGTTGCTTCAAAACCAAGCTAGCTAGCCCTATTCCGCAACCCACTTCAAGGATTCGTAAGCCTTCAATATTTTCGGAGGCCATAAGCTTGGCTAAGACTTTGCCAGACTCCCAAACAACCCCAAATAGAGGCCAAATGGCAGACGAAATACCGAGCGCTTCTGCCTCTCCCTCGTCATCAGAGAATTGTTGGTTGTCGCGAAGGGTTCTTAAGTGGATGTCGCCACCAGCCAATTCAATGGTCTGGTAACGGAGTCTGAGCTTAGACATAGACGGGAGCGCGTAACGAACACGGCTAAAAATGCCCGTAATAAACTGCAATATACGACAGCCCGCCCAATAAGTCTCCAATTAGCGCAACGCGCTCCGAACTGGCTATTCAGATTAGCTGGGTTACTATTGGCAGCTAAGGAGACAATAAATGACACAACAATTCGCAGCCCCTCTTGGCCTTACCATTCTCAGCATAGCGGCATTAACGATTAGCGCCTGTGGGGCCAGCCCAAACAAACCAGCGCGGCTGCTAGGCGAAGGCATTGATCCACCACTTCCTGGTGCAGTCCGCGATGGTCTGTCATATCGAGTCGAAATTCCGGCAGCAGACCCCAACTTTAATATTGTCTTCCAAATACTAGAACCACAAACCTTCAGTGGCGACCAAACCTACCCGCTAATCATGCACAGCCACGGCTTTGGTAATGCACGTGCACCGAATCATGACTTCAGTGAAGAAGTCGGCAACCTAGACCGCCTAACCGCCAACGGATACGGCGCACTCAGTATCGACATGCGAGGCCACGGTGAATCCGGCGGGCTAATCCGTGTTCATGATCCCGACGGTGAGATTCAAGACGTTTTACTAGTCATGGACTGGGCAGAACAAAATCTGCCTTGGGTAACCCTCGCCATGGATGAAGACGCGGGTGAAGAAAACCTCCTCATCGGCACAGTCGGCGCCAGCTACGGCGGTGCATGGCAGCTACTCACGCAAGCAATTGATCCCAAGAAACGGATTGACGCTATCGTCGCATCCAATACATGGAATGACGTATCAGACGCACTCAACACCAACGGAGTACTCAAATCTGGCTGGACTAGCCTGCTTCTCGGCGCTGGCAGCAATGCTGGCGACGGCAACAACTTTGATCCTTACGTGACCGAAGTAATCCTCGACACCACGCTCACCAACCAAATGTCAGACGAAGGCGTCGAGTTTCTCAGATACCACAGCTTCGGCTATTTCTGCGACCCCGATAGCATTCCTGTAACCACCAACGGCGGCGTAGGAACCAGCCCCAATACACCACAGAACCTACCAACCGGCGTGCCTGCCCTATTCAGCCAAGGCCTTCGCGACACCCTTTTCACCCTAAATCAAACCCTACGCAACGCCGAATGCCTGCGTCGGGTTGGCTCACCAGACGTAAGGATAATGACCTACCAAAGCGGCCACAACACCATCTTCCCCGGCCCCGGCAACATCTATCAAAGCCCACAAGCCACGCCAGCAGACCGCAACTGCGGGCCGCTTACGTTAGACGACGCAACCCACGCCTTCTTCGATGAACACTTACTAGGAATGGCCGGCCGCCTACAAGCCGTGATGGGCAGCAGCGACGATATCTGCCTGTCACTAGACGTAAACAACGCAGTGGTAGTTGACAGAGCCGAACTAATCGTCGGCGGAACCGCCTTCGCCTTCGGCGACACGGCTGTGATAGCAGGAATCACTGCACCAGTCACCGCAGCCACTGGTCAATACACTGCACCCGCTGGCGGAGCCGTTATAGCAGGCGTACCAACAGCAACCATTACCGTATCCGTGCCTTCAGGCCTAGATGCAGACTCAATCGTATTTATCGGAATCGGCCACAACCGAGCCAGCGGCAACGGCCAAGGCGTGTGGGACACCATCGACGACTTAGTCATCCCAATCCGTGGTACCGGCACTCACACCATCGAGCTATCAGCGGTTGGTGAACAGCTAAAAGAAGGCGACCAAATAGCCGTCAACCTACTCGGCTCATTCACCACCCACGTCAGTTCGTTTACCCGTGACCCACTCGCCGCAACCATGGTGGTTTCAGGTACAGTGAACATTCCAATCATGCCGCAAGGTACTGTTGTGGTTAGCAAATAGAAGTATCTCTTGCCCCATACTTGCATTTCCTTTTGCTCAGGGATTAAGTAACCGAGAGCGTCGACACTTGCGTTGATCGCTGCGGCTTTGGGCACATCCCAGACACCAGCACAATGGGTAGTTTAATCTGAGCGGCCGATTTATAATGCCTCGGTCTAATAGAAGAGAATTCAGCTTATACTCCCCCTCGATAAGCTAACGAATAAGGCGACAATATGAATTTCGGCACAATACTTTGCAGCGTATTTATCGGCATCACTTCAATCACTATGTTGTCGACTGATGAGTCTCTGCTCTCTTTGCTAATCGTCAACGTGATTGTCCAAGCGTCGCTCTTCGTCGCAGTTGCTTGTATCCCATTTCTCAGAACCGGCCGAATGTCTTTTGTTGATATCGCCTGGCCGTTTGGCGTCGCGGCGATTGGTCTGCAGATACTCCTGATCGGCGATGGTGACTTAGTTCGTAAGTCTCTCGTGGGCGGTATCTACTTGATGATTGGCCTACGTATGGGCTTTGGCGCTCTGACGATGGCAAAGGCGACTGGCGTTATTGTTAAAACTGAGTTCCCACGCTACATATACCGCCGGATGAAATTTGAGGAAGCTGGTGAGAAGCACATTCGCTTCCATATGCTCGCCGAAATCATGGCCCAAGGCTTTGCCAATATGTCGGTGCTGGCCCTACCCGGTTTTATGCTCGCGATCAACGGCAGTGATGCGATTTCAGCTTGGGAGGTTGCCGGTTTGTGTCTATGGGGCACCGCTTACATTCTGGAGTCGACAGCAGACTTACAGAAGCTCAAATTTATATCTAATAACAGCCGCGGCGTGTGTAACGTAGGCCTCTGGCGCTACAGCCGCCACCCTAATTACTTTTCAGAGTGGCTGGTATGGACAGGCTTAGTGGTGGCGGCGGTTCCTTCATGGCTTGCATTGCACGCAACTGAGAGTTTGCTGGTTTGGATCACGCTGGGCTTGGGTGCAATAGGCGCTTCTGCAATGCTCTACACCACCTTGGTCTACTTAACCGGTGCCATTCCAGCCGAATATTACTCAGCTCGAAAACGGCCCGAATACAAGCAGTATCAACAAACAACCAATATGTTTTTCCCTTGGTTCCCTAAGGGGTAAGAGCCCATAGAGTAAACTCTCTTCCCGCAGCGCTTAAGGCTTAAGCCGGTCAACGTCCTTCAATTTAACTTGAGGTTTGGTTCGACTCCACTTCTAAAGCCAAAATTGGGGCATTAGTACGTTGAATTAGGCGTGCTCTCGGGGTTTATTTCGCCATGTACCTCGTCAGGATCAACGTCATTAATCAATAGCGTTTCTCTGACGGTTTCAATGTGAGCTAATATTTTATCGCAACGGTCACCGTAGTCATACTTGGTTACCTCAATTGATTTCGGCATATAAGTAAACGCAATTTTCAACGCGTTCAAGCTAGCTTGATTGATCTTTTCACTCATAGTGTATTCCTAAGTTTGAGGAGCCAGCGCCCGTTGATTTGCTTTTCAACTTTGCACGACAATGTTGGTTGTTCTAGTTATGAAACGCAGTAGGCAGTCGAACTTCGTCACAGTCGGTTAAGAATTTTTCTTTCCTAGCTTCAAGATCTTGGTCGGTTTTGTTGACATAATAGATGCTGGTGATTTAGCACTAGGAAGCTCTTGGCTCTTGGCTGCCGCCAGCCATCAACCGTCGCTAAGTTATTTGCACACGACAGGGGCCAAAAGGCCCCTTTACTATTTACAACTAGGCATTTCTTGCCAGCCCCCTGTTACTTAGGCTTCTTCAAAAATATGCCTTCCAACTCTTCCAGCGCCTCGCCGGTGTAAACCGCAATATTCTGCATCGACGGCAATGTATCGCGGCAGCCGATAAAGCCAAAGCCGAGGGTATCTGCGTGGCCGTGAATGGTGATATTCAGCGCCTGACCGTGTGTAATCAGCGAGGTGGGATAGAACGCTTCCATCCTCGCGCCATGGACGTAGAGGTCTTGCTGCGGGCCGGGCACGTTGGAGATGGTGAGGTTGAAAACAGGCCGTGTGCGTCCACCGACACCGGTTATTAGCGAGCCAATATAGGGTGCCATCAACGCCATTGTGTATTGCATCATGGCGTCTGCCGACAGCTGTTTCAGGTTCTCCTTGGCGCTTTGCGTAGAGGCTTTGATCTCTGCTAGACGTTCAGCAGGATCGGCTATGTCAGTACCCAGAGAAGCGATGATGAAGGTGATCGCATTGCCAGTTTCTTCGTCGCCCTTTGGACGAACCGAAACTGGGATGCCTGCTGTTAATGGCTTCTCGGGAAGCGCGTCTGCTTCCAGTAAAAAGCGTCTCAATGCACCAGCACAGATTGCCAGCACAATATCATTGAGCGTGCAGTCTGCGGCCTTGGCTAAGGTTTTAAGCCGGGTAACGGTATAGAGCTGGGTGGCATATCGGCGTTGGCCGTGGATACGGCCATTGAGTATCGAGTTAGGCGCATCAAATGGCAGGCCCATGGGGTCATTGGGCGTGCGTGCTGCCTTAACCATATTGGAGGCGACTTTAAACAGCTCAGGCACATTGTCTGCTTGATGCCGTACACCGTCGAGCGTGCCGCTGATTGCATCGCTGATGTTCTCGAAAAACGAAGCCAATTTTTTAGCCCCTTCTGCTTGGGGCTTTCTTTCACGAGGTGGAATCGCCCAGAACGGCGGGCGATGTATATCGGCGGGGTCTGAAGCCAGCGCACGGGCCAACAGGCGCATGCCGGCTACGCCATCAATCAACGAGTGGTGAATCTTGATGTACAAGGCAAAGCGGTTGTTATCAAGCCCTTCGATGATGTGACATTCCCAAGGCGGACGCCGAAAATCTAGCGGATGGCTGTGCAGCCGCGAGGCCAGCACGCCCAGTTCACGCTCGCCACCGGGGGCTGGCAAGGCCGAATGACGAAGGTGGTAATCGATATCCATCTTCTCGTCTTCTATCCAGCGATGTATCGGGTTTTTTAGCCGAGTCGATTTTAGCTTTTGGTTCCACGGCGGGTAGATGTCGCCAAAGGTTTTAAACTCCTCGACCATTTGCAGGCAAAATTCCTTCGGCGCACCTTCAGGTAGCTCAAAGGTCAGCAGGCCGCCGACGTGCATCGGCGTTTCGTCCGATTCCACGTACAACCAAGAGGCGTCCAGCGGGTTCAGTCGTTTGGTTTTCATAGGGGGCTCCATACAGGAAATATGATTGTTTTTTTGTGTCGACTCACTAAGAGACCTAGATAATTGGGGTCAGTGCTATCTGACCCTACTGTACCGGATACTTTAAAAGGGCGACACCCATTAAAGGGAGCTAGAACGTTTCCTCTTGGATAAGCACTGTGGCTAATTTGCCCCGCTATTCAGGCTAGGAACCGAGCATGATTAGTGTAATCTGTAGCGACAATAATAATATGCGATAACGCAGCCGCAGGAGTAACTCATGGTAAACGCTGGTACTTGGAAAGAATCCCCCATTAAAAGCAAGCAAGGGTTAGTTGTTGGCCTAGTTTTGCTGGCCTCGAACACGGCGCTATTCGCTACTGAATTTGAGCCTGTTGACGAGCCAATGACTCGGACCTTGAGGTCGATCACCCCTCAAGCGTTAGAAAGCCGCGACCTGATCACCGGTGTATATGCGGGCTCGCCAACGATTCTAGCTGACCCCGAAAAATATAAGGCTGACTTCTATAAGACCTTAGCGTCGTACGCCGGAGCGCCTATCCCGCAAGACGCCCCGCCGCCCTGCGACCAGCCACAACCGACTAAATACGACGCTGAAGGCTGTCGTATCGTGAACTCGATGTACTTAGACGTTGAAGACCCCGTATTGCAAGAGCAATACCGCGAGATGATTCGGCGTGGCCGAGACACCTGGTTTAAAGGCACTTTCGGCAACCAAGACTACTTTGCTCTGCATGTAGGCAAAGGCTTATACGGCGAGGTGAAATTTCCAGACCAAAGCCATTGGTTAGACACCCGTAAGCGAGAAGACCGATACCGCCTTTGGGGGATGATTAATGATCCTGATTGCGAAATGGGCGACGAAAGCACCTTTTGGCTAGACAAGTGCAACGACCCAAAATCGTCGGGCGTGATTGGCCTACGTAAGTACCTTAACAACAATCCGCCGGCTGGTTTCGATCCCCGCCACACGCCATATCAAGAAGGCGAAACTGCTGAAAGCCGCCGCTTTGTGATCGGCCAAGCTTGTGCGGTGTGCCACACCGCCTTTGACCCAACCAACCCGCCTGCCAACCCCAACGATGCACAGTGGGAGCAGCTAACGGGCCACATTGGTAATCAGTACACCAATAACACCAACCAGTTCTTTGGCAACTTAGCGCCAGATCACTTTGCCAAAATCATGTATCAAGGGATTGAGGTGGGACAGGTTGATACCACTTCTGGCCACATGGACTTTGTATACAACCCAAGCACCCAAAACAACATCACCGACTTCCAGAATCGTCCTGTGTTTGATGAACAGATCAAACACCCTATTACCGGCGACGTAACTACTGGACAAACCCGTCATGTATTAAAAGGCGGCGAAGATTCAGTCGGCGAAAAGCTGTCGCTGATGCGTGTCTATTTAAACATTGGCCTGTGCTTTGCTGAATGCACCGAAGACAAGTTTGCCAAACCCGGTGCGTACTTCGGAGAAGACGCCGAGCACAAACCATTCCGCATTAAACAGTGCTACCAAGACTGCGAGCCGTGGAATCAAGCTGAGTCGAAAATGGACGACATGGCGATGTACTTAATGGCCGGTGGGCCGTTCTATTTGCGTGATGCCACTGAGGTGGACGGCAGCAAAGGTGAAGATTTTGTCGACTACAAGCAAGTGCCAGAAGGCCGCAAAGTCTATTCACGCGAATGTGCTGGCTGTCACTCAACTAAAGTGCCGCCAGAATCTATTGAGCACGATAAGGCAGCCTTAGAAAAATTCTATGAAGGCCACATCTTTGGTCGTGAGCAAGACTGGGCTTTAGAAGTAGACAAAAAGACCGCCGACAGCGACGCCTTTAAAGCACGCCATTTGAAAAATGGCCGCCCTGCCCAATTTGCACGTGATGAAGTCTTTGGCCAAGATTGGCTTGGAAACGACAAACTGACACCGCACGATTTCCTAGGCGTAAACCGCTGTCGGTCTATGCACGGCAACCAAGTGAGCGGCGCAGTATGGGAAGAGTTTTCCTCAGAGACCTATAAGAATCGCCCTGCGCCTAGCAGCGTCTATCCGAAGAAGCTGAACCCTTTGATTCCGCTAATTGGTGGCATGGATGCCTTGGGCGGAGACGAGGAGATTGACGGTGGCCGTGGTTACTATCGTAATGTGTCTTTGTTGAGCATTTGGGCTCACGCCCCGTTTCTGCATAACAACACGCTGGGCAGCCTTAAAATACTGGCAGACGGCAGCATTGATCACACGGTGAAAGGCCGCGTTTCGATGTTTGAAGACGCGATGTCGAAACTCTTGATGTCAGACGACCCACGCGTTAGTCCACACCGCGAGCAGAAGATCACCCGTGTGCCGCTTGATACTAAGCTACCCACCAAGGTGGGTGGCAAGCCATTCATTCCGGTTAAAGCGGGCACGCCGGTTGTAGAGATATTGAGTATGAATCCGCATGCGCCGACGCATTTAACCTGTGCCGACTACGTCGAAAACAAAGGCCACACCTTCGGGGTAGACTTGCCGCGTAGCGCTAAGAGTGCTCTTATTGAGTTTATGAAAACACTCTAGCCTGGCTGTTCAGAACCAACTCAGAGGGCGCCTTTCTAGGCGCCCTTTTGGGTTTTAGAATACAAAGTTGGAATCCGTAAAATGATAATTGACTTGACGATACTTTTTGGGCCGATGGCTATCTGCCTCACGTAGCCTGCCGCTATCAGCAAGGCTGAACCCCCGAGTGTGCTGAAGCTAATAAGTTATCGGTGGAATTGTCGTTTTTGCGGGTAGCGCCACGTCGATATACCTTGCTGGCTATAGTGGCGATCAAGGCGGTATAGCCGCGTACTTTTTCCAAATAGCAGTGATTGCTGCCTATGTTGTACTTTTGGTTTTTGTAGTCGCTTTGAATGGGCTTTTAGGAAACCAGAACAAAACAATAAAGGCTTCCAAGGATACTAGGCGCTCTTGGTCTCTGAACTTTTCTCGTTTGGAACCTCACAAATCTAAGTGTATTCCGACTGAGTTTTGATCAACACTGGCGCTGTAGCCGGAGCTTTAACTTCTAGAAAACGCTTAAATAGCTAAAGCAGCTCGACCAGAATTGCTTCTATAACGCTGACAACGTTCTTTCGTTTTTGTGGATCCAGTGCATCGACGTGTGGCGCGTCAAAATAGCCGGTGTCGTTGTCGAAGTACAAGCCGGTCGCCGATTCGAAATCATCCGACAGCGATGCACTGACAAGCACTTCCACCGCGATGCCAATATCACTACCCTCGCTGCCAAAGCCTTCTTTAACCATTTTTGTGGCGAGCATTGATCCAGGGTTTATGGCAATGATTACTGGGCCGTTAGCGCCTAGCGAATCGCCTAACTGTTGTGACCACATGGTCAGCGCCAACTTGCTTTGAGCGTAAGCAGCAAAGTCGTCTTCTGGCGCCTTGCGTCCCGCCAATGCGTCTATCTGAACTGGCGCGAGTGCCGCAGAGGACAGGTTCACTACTCGTCCTTTTGGCCCCATCAGTGGTAACAGTTTCTGTGTGAGCAGAAATGGCGCCACGGTATTGACCAGAAAACGCACGTCGAACCCACCTAAGGTGGTTGCGTGCGACACTTTGAATATACCGGCGTTGTTGATTAGCACGTCGAGCTTACCGTGCTTATCTGTAATAGTTTTCGCCAGCTTGGCTACTTGGGCAAGGTTGGAAAAATCGGCAAGGTAGCCGTGCACCTTGCCGTTCTTGGAAAGCGATGACAGCTGCTGCTTTGTTTGTTCCAGCTTCTCGGCGCTGCGACCATGCAGTAACACATTGTGGCCAAGCTCCATTAAAGCTTTGG
The DNA here is from genome assembly GCA_047614865.1 of Gammaproteobacteria bacterium. Classification (GTDB taxonomy): domain Bacteria; phylum Pseudomonadota; class Gammaproteobacteria; order JAPPPA01; family JAPPPA01; genus JBLHFB01. The sequence continues at coordinate 10,590 of JBLHFB010000017.1, forward strand.
CGGTGGCTAAGCCGATGCCGTCGGTAGAGCCGGTAATAAGTATGGTTTTGGACATGCTTTGTGTTCCGTTTTTTTGTTTCAGCGAGGTGGTGAAGCAGTTTCCACCCCGCCAATCTTAATAAGTTTGTGATCCAGTCGATGGCAGCGTTCAATAACCACTATGCCGACAAGGCGTGCGCCTCGACAATCTAAACCAGCTAGGACAGATCGTGAAGCGACAAACGCCTGAAGTGCATTGTAGACCAGTCTAGCTGAAGCAATGCAGCTCTACATCAAGCGGCGAGTGCTTTATGCTTGCGCTTGAGGCCACACTGCGGAGTCGCCGCCGCAACCGTTATAACTAATTATAAGACTGAGACATCAAACCTATGACAATTCTAAGCAACGTAATGGTTGGCCTTGTAGCCGCCCTGCACTTCTACTTTATGATTTTGGAAATGTTTCTTTGGGACAAGCCGGCAGGAATGCGGGCATTTGGGCATAGTCCTGAAGATGCGGCAACCACCAAGCTATTGGCAGCAAACCAAGGACTGTACAACGGGTTCTTAGTGGCTGGCTTAGTCTGGGGTTTGATTTTGGGCGCTGCTGGCGGGCCACAAAAAGTGTTTTTTCTGGGCTGCGTGATTGTTGCCGGCATTTACGGTGCGATTACCGTGGCACGTAAGATTCTATTTGTACAAGCAGTGCCAGCGGCTATTACGCTGGCACTGGTGTTTTTTGCCGCCGTCTAAACAGCTGACTAAAGAGTTTTCTTAAGCCAGTCTGCCGTCAATTGATAGACGCTAGATTTCCAGATGAGATCCATGTGATCGATGCCAGCAATAATCTCGCGAGTTATATTGGCCGAATCTAATGGATCATCGCCGTTGGCTTCTAGCGCCCAAGCACTGGGCACAGTAACGAGTAGGTCATTATTCGCTTTAAGCACGTTTTCTGGCAATACTTCTGAACGCGTCGCCGCAACCAACAAGTAAGCCGTTTTAGGGTGCCATTGAACTGGCGTTCTAAAGTCGTCGAAGGCCATGATGTCGGCAACACTGTTCCAATCTGTGTGCAGCAAGTTGCCGTGACGCAGATCGTGGATACCTGCTGAGCGTAAGTTCCCTAAGCGACTGAGCGGCGAGGAGTACGGCGAGACGGTAAGGATCGTGTTGAGGTAATTCCCCCAACGTTCCATTGGTGCACCGTTATGCGGTGAGCCCAACATCACTGCTGCTTTTAACTTAGCAGGCCATTTGTAGCTTCTCTGCTCTGCAAAATGGCCCGCGCTGCGCACCAGCAAGCCGCCCATGCTATGGCCGATAATAACGACACGTTTGTAGTGCTCGGCATGGGTTTCTAGCACGCTGGCAAGCTGCTCGCCGTTTTCTGAGATACGCAATCCGCTGTTGTAGCGTAGATAGGCAGTATCCGCTTTAAGCTGTTTGGCTATCGCCGCTGCCTGTGTCGGATGGCTACCGTCCTGCCAGCCCGCTTCACTCATACAAAGACCGTGAATAAACAGCAGCAAGGTTGAGTTGCTGCTTGGCTCGCCAGTGGTGACAATTTCCATGTTGATTGCTAAGCGGTTTTCACGCCTCGCAAGCTGGTCACCGAACACGCCATTCATGATCGCTCGTTTAGCAGCCCAGTTCGGGTCGTTATCTTGGGGGAAAAACTCAGCTGCGTGCCTTAGGCTGTCGTGGCCCAAGTCAAAACCCTTCTCAATGCAGCGATAGATCATCCGTGCAATACCGCCGGTTTGCTGCTGAGGAATGCTGCCTAGTAGAAACGGACGGCGAGCAATGCTGCCCTGCATCCGCTCAACCACGTCAACCACGTCACGCCCCAGGCCTGCGCCCATCTGGGCCACGGCAATGCCGCGACCAGCCCATTTAGTTACGTTTTCAGTCATTTTTCTCACGCTGCGCTTATACGTACTCGACGAGACGGAATGCTGTATTTAAATATCTTACCCAGCACACTGCCGTACTGTTTAATAAAGCTACCGCTGACATATTGCTGTTCATATCGGGCACAGATGTCTTGAACCTTAGGTGCCATTTCTGGGTACCGAACTGCTGGCAGGTCTGGGAACAAGTGATGTTCAATCTGGTGACTCAGATGGCCGCTCATAATATGGAACACTCTGCTGCCTTCGATGTTGGCTGATCCATTCATTTGACGAACATACCATTGACCGCGTGTTTCGGTTTCTAAAACCGCTGCGTCATATTCGAAGGTTTTGGTCTCACCCGGGAAGTGACCGCACATGATGATCATGTTGGTCCAAAGGTTGCGGATAAGGTTGGCTGCAGCGTTACCGGCTAATACACCAACAAAGTTGGGGCCAGACAGCAATGGGAACAGCAAGTAATCTTTGCCCCATTTGCGGATGATTTTCTTACTCAGTTTCTTACCGGTGCGAGCTACTTCAGCCAGCGATTGCTTGCCTTTAGGCACTTCCGCCAACTCTAGCTCATGCAAGCCAACACCGTATTGGAAACCGGCAGCTAAAAGTATATTGCTGATCGGCTGGAACAAATGCTGCGGCTCCCAAGGCTGGTCTCTTGATACACGTAACACGCCGTAACCTACGTCTCGGTCTTTACCGATAATGTTGGTAAAAGTGTGATGCTCGTAGTTGTGGGTATAGCGCCAGCCGTCTGAATCGGCAACGGTATCCCAATCGTAGGTTTGCGAGTTGAGCTTTGGATCGTTCATCCAATCGTATTGGCCGTGCATTACGTTGTGGCCAATTTCCATGTTTTCCATGATTTTGGCGATTGCTAAGCACAGTACGCCAAGCGGCCATGTGACGATGAACATGGGTGGCATAAAGCCAAACCAAAGCAGGATGCGGCCAGACAAAGCAAAGTAGCGTTGTACCTTGACCATTTTGCGAATGTGTCGTGCGTCTTGCTCACCTACTTTTGCAACCGTTTCTTCGCGGAGCGCGTCTAGCTCTTGGCCAAACTGCTGCGCTTCTTCTACTGATAATATTTTAGTCATGCGTTTTCTCCCAGCTGGCTTGAATTAAGCCAACTGAATTGATGTGATGGGTGCTGAGATGCAAAGCTGAATGTATTCTTCACCTGGGCCAGAGTCTTTGCCAGTCAGCAGGTTCTTAACCACACCGCTGGATTTACGACATTTGCATTCGTGACACACGCCACGTTTGCAGCCGTATTTGGGAGTTTCGCCGTTGTCTAACATCGCGTCTAGCAAGGTCGTACCTGCCACTACGTTAATCGACTTGCCGCTGGCGGTTACTAGCTCCGCGTCTTCACCGGTTTCTATAACCGCTGGAAGTCCGAAGTATTCGTAGCTGAGTTCTGCATCACGGCCTTGCTTGGCAATGTCTTTTCTCACTGCTTGCATAAAACCAGCAGGCCCACAAAGTAACGTGTGACGCTCGGCATGATCTGCAACGCGTCTTGCTAACTGTCTACGGCTATAGCGCTCAGGCGACTTCTTAGTTGCCCCGCTGCCCACGCACCAGTAAACACTCAGGTTGTCATATTTAATCGACAGCATCTGAAGCTGGCGACGAAAGATCGCGTCGGTTTTACTGTGAATGTAGTGAACGAATTGGATATCGCCTTGGTAGCCATTCTTAAGTAGCCAAGCTACTTGCGCATACACCGGTGTGATTCCGCTACCCGCACACAGTGCAAGTAGCTTGTCTGGATAGCCAGCAATCGACTCGGGTGCTACAAAGTCACCATCGGCATTATCTAGGGTAAACACATCACCGACCGACACTTGGTCGTGAAGGAAGTTTGAAACCAAACCACCCTCCACTCGCTTAACCGTAATCTCGATAGTGTTCGCTGTTTCGCTGCTAACTACTGAGTAGCGGCGACGGTGAGTAACACCTTCGATGCCGACGTTAATCCCAATGTTCTGTCCAGCGCGGTGGCCTTTCCAGTGTCTGTTGGGGCTAAGTACGAATGTCTTAGTGTTTGGTGTTTCTTGAACTATGTGAGCCACTTCTGCTTTTGTAGCAGTTAGTGACCAAAGTGGATGCAGTTGCTCCACCAAATAATTGAATCCCTCGGGCTCGTAACCAATGCGTTCTAACATTGACCAAATCGGTGAGCGGGGTTGAGTAATAGCTGTCATAAGGTTCTCCCTAATGCGACTTAGCTGTTGAATATGTTTACGACTGTAAACTTAATGTTTACAGTCGTCAACATACCCAGTCTTTCAGAGTCTACATAAACGACGTAAACAGCCATATCGTTATGTTTTATATAGTTTTATATGCATCATTACGTGTGAACATTAAATCCTATAATGCGCAGATATAACGCCCTTTATTATCGATACAACGAATCTTAAGTGAACTATAAGTGAAGATTTAACTACGGATTGATACACGTGTTAACATTCCACCTATGACAGCAGAAAAAAAACGCTCTCGCTTGAGCCGCAGCCGCAGCCGCAGCGCCGAAGTCACCGAGTCTGAAACCGAGACCGACGCCGACACTAAGAAAGCCAAAGTTACTCGTGGCGACACGCGACAAAAGCTTATTGATGCCGCGCTGCAACGGATCGATTCGGAACGACACGGAATGGTTGGCCTTAGCT
>JBLHFB010000018.1:0-15026 GCA_047614865.1 Gammaproteobacteria bacterium
CACCGCAGGGTCTGGGGTTTGACTTGTCCGTTTGTCGAGCTCTGACAGAGTTTTGCCGCATCAAATCCATCAATTAGTTGTAGGGCTGACTATTCACGAGTCAACCGGTTCGTTGAGGCTTTTTTTTGGGAGAACTTCTGATGAACAAGCAAAATGCCCAGCGGCACGGTTCGCAATTTTTTGCTGCATTTATGTTGACTATCTTGGCGGGTACGCTTAGCGCGGCAGTTGCGCCTGCAGGTAGTTTTATCGGAAACCAAGGTTCAAGTACCTTCACGGATTCCGAGGGATCGCTTCGTAAAGTTACCTCAAACATTGCTCAAGTTGAGGTTCTACAGGTATTTGCAGCCACTCTCGAAACTGATCAAACCCGCGGCATCGGTCGGTACAGTTCTCTTCCATAATACCCTCACAAACGCCGGCCACGGGGCGTAATCAGCCCGCTAGGCGGCGGCCTTACATCGTGTGCCGCAGGCTGAAGTGTTGTGGAGTTTTGAATGCCAGCTGCAGTCGAGCGGAGCCGGTAGTGTGAGCTTTACGGTGTGGGTGGATCACTAAGCCTTGCTTAGGGGTACGCACCTAGGGCGGCGAGTGATTCGATGCTTGGAAGGTCGTCACTCAAGGCAAAGTCGTTGTCGCGTTGGTAGCGTCGTAGCGCTTTTTTTAGTTCGGCATCAAAGCCGCCGCGTTTGGCTACTTCATAACCAGCGGTATTTAGTCCGGCACGAAGGCGACCGAGCAGCCCAGTCGTTCCCGAAGCGCCGTCCGCTTGCATTTCCTTAGAGCAAATCACCGGCCGGAGTTCAACTCTAGCCGCTTCACGCAAGATCGACGTTTCTATAGTGGTTCTAGTAGAAGGTACCCGCTCCACCAAGGTTTTCTCATCGGCCGCTAAGGTTTGAACTTGAACCGGCATGTACACATTAGTGTATCCCCCGGGGATAGATTGCTCGCGTTGGATCGGCGTTTTCACCTCAATTTCTTGAACAAGCGGCGGAAGTAACTGGGTGTTCAGCCGAAGCGACTTGGTTAACACCTGATGCTCAACTACCGTTAACTCGGCCTGTTGTTTGGTGGCGCAGAAGGCAGCATTATCGGCACAGGGTTGCCAGTCCAAATATTCAGGCTTCAACACGACAGTGGTAGCGACCTTTTCAAAGGTCGCTTTTTGAGGGGTGGAGCGATGGTGAGCTGGCCGGACGACAAGCTTCTCGAATCGGCTTCGGTAGTCGACAGTAATGTTGCTGTTAACGGGCTTTTGGCCAACAAACGCTAACTGCTCAGTTGTATCAAAGCTTGCTGGGGTAACCAGTACCGACTCATACGATGGGGTTGCGAGAAACTCCATTGGACCCTTGTTTAACTGGGCAGGGATAAATAGAGCGGCGACGCAGCCATTCGAGTCGCTGCTAGAAAGTGCCAGCTGATTGCGCGAACCATCGACAGGCGAAGATTCGCTGTCAGAGACCCGTGTTTCCAGATTAGATAATTCCTTTTCGCGTCGTTTCAGCGCCGCTTCGCGTAGCGCCAGCATTCGGTCGCGCGCCGCTGCTTCGGCCACCAAGAGCCGAGACTCTTCGTTTACTTCCACCATCGAGACTCCTCCGCAGCCAGCAAGAGTGGCTAAAGTAAGTGTCATCAGTACTAAGGAAACAGAACGCAAGTAGAAGCCTAATGTGGATAAATTTCCAAAAACCGCCAAGACGCGCGGATCAGAAGAACAAAAGTTTGATCCCTAAACCCGCTAGAAGTGCGGCAAAGGCCAATTTTAGTTTGTCTGTCGGTAATTTGTGGGCTAAATGTGCCCCTAATGGCGCTATTACGACAGAAACACAGACGATTCCTAGAATTCCGGGTAGGTACAAATAGCCAAAAGAGTGATCGGGTAAGGCCGCGTTATTCCAGCCCGCTATTGCGTAGCCGGTTGCGCCGGCGATGGCTATCGGTAGTCCGCCGGCAGCGGACGTGGCCACTACGCGCTGCATCTGCATTCCGCACCAGCTGAGATAAGGCACCATAAATGTGCCGCCGCCAATCCCGCCCATCGCTGCCAATGTTCCGATAATCCCGCCAGCGACAGACAGTCCGCCGCCGCCCGGTAGCGTGCGGCCAGCGGTGGAGCCTTTTGGCCGTAGCATGTTAATCGCCACCAATATTTCGCCGATGCCGAAGGCAATGCGCAAAGTTTCGCTCGAGACAAAATCGGCAAGAGCAGCGCCTAGAAGTGCGCCAACCACTAAGCCGGGGGCCAATAACCTAAATACAGACCAGTCCACTGCGCCTTTGCGGTGATGTGCAATCACTGATGACGTCGAGGTCATTACGATAGTGGCCAGCGAGGAGCCGAGCGCTAAGTGCATGTGAATACCGCTGTCGAAGCCCTGTATTTCAAAGATCGCGACCAACACCGGCACAATAACTAACCCGCCACCCACGCCAAACATTCCAGCCAATAGGCCAGCAACTGCGCCGGCTGCAAGGCACATTAGAATTAGTTCGGTCATTAACTAGGCACTCTGGCTCGGAATTTGGTCAATTGTGGGCTATGTTTTCCCCAACTTCATTAACTTTCAAATCAGCGCTATGAATCGGTCATTTTGAGCGGCAGCACTTAGCTGATAGTTCACTCGCGGAAGCTTTACGGTTAATGCGCGCAAATGAGAGTCGCCATCCTTCAATTCATATTTCTAGCTGCTGCTATCTGTTTTAATTTCTCTAGTAGCCGTTACCCTTGGCCACATCGCGTTGCTCGCTGGCTGCCCAAAGAAGTCGGCACGCCAACCGACTTGTGGATTGACACTATTCCGTTTGCCGAGACGCGCCGCTATGTGCGCCGTGTTATGGCCCATACTATTGCCTTCAACAACGGCCGTGGTGATCAGCGTGGACGGATGAACCATTATCTAACGCCGCTGCCCCTTCATGCGGATAGCAAAGTAGCGTTGGTTACTCGGCAGTAGCTGGCTCGGCTGGTTGCCGAGATAACGCTTCCGCTGCTTGCCAGAAGCAACTCCAGTCAGACGAGCAGTCAGAGAATAGCTTGACGAACTCTGGCAATCGGCCATTGTAAGTGGCAACAGGAAGAAGGCGAGCATTGTTGATTGGCTGGTCAAACCAGCGATCAAAACCCGACCACCCATTCCAGCTATTCGCCTTCAACTGCTCATGGCGCTGTGGCATCTCAGTGATAATGTCGTTCTTCGCTAGTCGTTTCTCCTCGTCTGACTGGTCGGTTTTATACAATGTGTCCAATTGATCGCGAGTCTCAAGCAGTAAATTATTAAACTGCTGCTGGCGGCTGCGGTAGGTTTCACTCCGCGAAATCAAGTGGGCTTGTTTCTCCGCGGCAAGCCACTGCTGCAGGCCAAGTTGAGCGACTGCCGAAGCGAGCCCCTCGTTAAAGGCGCTATCGTCTTTAAGGTAAAGCTTCTGGTGGGTCAATTCATGAAAAATCAGCCGTACGATCGCCCAATCTTCCCAGCGCAGCATGCTGCTGAGTAAGGGGTCGTCAAACCAGCCTAAGGTGCTGTACGCAGCCACTCCACCAATATGAACGTCATAGCCATCTGCGGCGAGTAGCGCAGCAGCTTGCTTCGCGGCTTCTTCGCTGTAATAGCCTCGATAAACCACGCAGCCAGCTACTGGGAAGCAATGTTGCTTTGCAGCTAAGGCTAATTCTTCTGCGGCGAATACGTTCCAGACAACGTAAGGCCGTTCGAGATCAACGTATTGAAGGTAGCTGGCATTGTCAGGCAGCTTTAGCTCGTCGACAGCAAATTGCCGAGCGTTGATAACTACTTCCAGCTGGCTCCTCAATTTGTTATCCAAGCTATCGTCTTGTAGCAGTTTGCTGACGCCTTCACGCTGGCTAATTATCGATAGATGGCCTTTGGCTACATGACCGTAATAACCGATGGAGGAACAACCACTTATAGCGGCAATAAATCCTATTAGGGATGCGCAAACTAGGAGTACACTGGATTTCTTAGCCATAGAAAATGTTGATTATAGATAACCGATGTCCCAAGCCTACCTTGTTGGCGGCGCAGTTCGCGACCGATTATTAAACCGCCCGGTTACTGAGAGTGACTGGGTTGTTGTCGGCGCGACGCCGGAAGAAATGAGAGACAAAGGGTTTAAAGCGGTGGGGACTGATTTTCCCGTTTTTCTGCATCCCGAAACACATGAAGAGTACGCACTCGCTCGCACCGAGCGGAAGTCTGGCGTTGGCTACAAGGGCTTTAGTTTTCATGCAGACCCGTCGGTGACCTTAGAAGATGATCTGGTGCGCCGCGACTTCACCGTCAACGCAATGGCGCAGACTGATTCTGGCGACATTATCGATCCATATAACGGCCAAGCAGATATCGAAGCCAAATTGTTCAGGCATGTTTCCGATGCCTTTGTAGAAGACCCCGTTCGAATTCTCCGCGCAGCGCGCTTTATGGCGCGATATTGGGGGCTGGGGTTCAGAATCGCACCCGAAACGCTTGAGCTAATGAAGTCCTTGGTGGACTCTGGCGAAATTGATCACCTAGTGCCTGAGCGTGTCTGGAAAGAGCTTCAGAGGGCGCTTGGCGAGCCGCATCCACAAGCTTTCATCTCTACCTTGCGTGATTGCGGTGCCTTGGCGAGATTGCTTCCAGAAGTGGATGCTCTATTCGGAGTGCCGCAAACTGCCAAATGGCATCCAGAGATTGATACCGGAATCCATATTCTGATGGCGCTGAAACAGTCTGCGGAAATTACCGATTCTCCCAGGACCCGCTTCGCTGTTCTGCTTCACGATTTGGGTAAAGGCGTCACTCCGAGCGAGGTGTTGCCAGGGCATCGCGGCCATGAGAATGCCGGTGTGCCATTGGTCGAAGCAGTTTGTGATCGCCTGAAAGTGCCGAATGATTATCGGCGCCTCGCTATCAAAGTGTGTCGCTGGCATTTGCATACACATAAGGCAGAAGAGCTGCGTTCTACTACGGTGCTAAAGCTGTTAGAAGGCCTGGATGGTATTCGTCGAGACGACGACATTGAGCCGTTTTTGCTGGCCTGCGAGTCGGATGCCCGTGGCCGCAAAGGCCTAAAGGAACAGCATTACCCCCAGCCTGATGTGCTCCGCCAATTATTCGCAGCAGCCAAAAAGGTCACTTCTAGGGATTTAGATCTTGCGGGTTTGAAGGGCGAAAAAATTGCCGAAAAGATTCGCCAAGCTCGAATTGCAGCAATTGACGCGGCACGCTAAGCAGCCAAGCGGGCTGCTAGGCCTCGCGCTGCTAACTCAATGCAAGCAGCAGGGTCACGCCTAAAACTAAGCGGTAGATTACAAAAGGCAGCATGCCGATGCGGTCCAGCAGCTTAAGGAAGAGGTGGATACAAAGGCCAGCACTTGCAGCCGACAGTAACGCACCCCATAGCAAATGCGAGCCGGTTTCTAAGGTTTCAGCGGTAGCCCATTCGACGCCTTTCAAAGTGCCCGCCATGGTAATGATTGGGATCGAAAGCAAAAAGCTAAATCGGGCGGATGCCACTGCGGTGAGGCCTAGAAATAGTCCGGCAGTAATAGTGATCCCAGAGCGAGAAGTGCCCGGTATCAGCGCCAAGCATTGTGCCAAGCCAATCAGAATAATGATCAACCATGTCATTTGATACTCGTTTAGCAGCTCCCTCTGGCTGCGCGTGTAAACCCATTGAGCAAGCAGCAGCAGCAAGCCGAAACCTATCGTCGCCCAAGCGATGATAACGGGTCCACGAAGTTCGTCTTCAAATTGATTGGCGAGTAGCCCCGCCGGCAGCGCTGGCAGGGTGGCGACAAGCACTTGCCACGCTAAACGAGAATGTGGGTTGTGGGTTCCCGTGAAGCTTCCGAACCATGCAAAAAGAAGCTCAACAACCTCTTTGCGAAAGTACAGAACTACCGCGGCTAGCGTCCCAACGTGCACAGCTACATCAAAGGCCAATCCTTGGTCATTCCAGTTGAGCAGCAATGGGGCAAAGATGAGGTGGGCGGAGCTCGATACGGGTAAGAATTCTGTGAGGCCTTGAACTAAGGCCAGAACTAACACTTGGATGAAATCCACGGAGCGTCCTATGTCAGGGGTTATGGGAATAACAGTCGACGCTAGAATATCAGCATCGCCGGCTTATCCGTAAAGCAAACCGTATTTAGGCGCGTCTAATTCAGCGGTGTGGCAATGCTCGTTACCGCTCATCGCGAGATGTCTACCGTTGGATGGCGGGGCGCCCATCAACATATATTCAGTTAAAGCTCAGCTCGTCAGCGGTAAGTGGCTAAAAATATGACGGCTTTGCGCCGTGCAGGCTAGCAAGCCAACCCTAAGTGACGCCGTTATTTGGCGAGGACGATTGGTTTGCGGGCTTGACAAGACTGATCGATCAGGTAAATTTCACACTCGTTAAGTTGTCGCCAAGGGGTGTGAGCTTCACGACTTTACTTAAATATAGGGTTTGTAAGATGAAAGCATCCAATAAAGCAGCGGCGATAACTCTAGGCGGCGTACTACTTTTGAGCGGCTGCAGTGGCAGCAGCGACGTTAATCCATACGCCAGAATATTTGGCCTAAACTGTAGTGCGACGGGTCACGCTGGTGACGGTATTACATGCGTCGATGGCCAGTTGCCAGACGTTCTGGCGACGGTAGACGAAGTTCTAGACTCCGTAAATAAATTAGGAGATCAGCTTACAGGTCTCACCGGACTCGATGCACTGACTGGGCTTTTGCCAGTCAGTGATATCACTGACCAGTTGAGCGCAGCTCTAGAGCAAGCCACTGTAGCGATTAACGAGCAGCTAATTGGCGCATTGCCAAGCGAAGTGTCTGGTGCAGTTGATCAAGCGCTAATTACTGCAATGGTTCCTGGCCTAACTGCGGTTACAAATCTTATTTCTCCGGCGTTGTTAATGCAGAACCCAGAATCTGACGATCCGTTGGACGCAGTTCGTACTGCGCTTGCGGCGGCCAACAACCCGTTAGATATTCTCTCTGCGTTCAGAAGTATTGAGCAGAGCTTACTAGGCCTCCAATCTAGCACTCGCACATCTGCACTAGTTGGCCTGGCCGGTGATTTGCTCGCAGCTTCAAGCGATGTTGACGACGCTCCGGCACTGCTTTCAGGGGCCATAACAGGGGTTGCAGGGGCCTTGGCTAGCGGCGACCCTGCAGCGGTTGCTGCAGCACTAGAAGAGCTTACCTCAGTCGCTAGCGCTGACGATGTTGCGACCTTACTAGACAGCGTTGGTGGCGCAGACGACTTGATTAATATTGACCCTGAAGATTTAACGGGGCTTGGTTCGGATGATATTATTGAAGGGATCGCTAGCACGATCGGCAACCTTCTTGGCCAAGGCTAGCTAGAACGCATTTGCATAACAAAATTGCGTAGCGTGCGACTCAGCGCACGGTGGTCTGGCAGAATAGCCAGCTCATCGTGCGTTTTTTCATTTTGGACCCCAGCTCTAATGCCTACTTTACAACCCCTTGAGTCTCAACCCGTCGCGCTTGTCACTGGCGGCGGCCGTCGTATTGGCGCAGAGATCGTGCGCGTATTGCACGCGGCTAACTACAGAGTGGTAGTTCACTACTCTCGGTCGGTTTCCGAGGCGACCGAGCTGGCGAGTGAGCTGAATTCATCCAAACCTGGCTCTGTGCGCCTTGTATCGGGCAATTTACTGGATTTTTGCAGCTATCAGATGCTTGCTAATGAAGCGCTAATGGCTTTTGGTAGGCTCGATTTGCTGGTCAACAACGCGTCCACTTTTTACCCTACCCCGCTTGGCGATATCACTGAATCAGAGTGGGATGATTTGATTGGCAGCAACCTCAAAGCGCCGACCTTTTTGTCGCAAGCGTTAGTCCCTGCGTTAAGAGAGAGTCGCGGCAGCATCGTGAATATTGTTGATGTTCACGCTCGGCAGCCAATGGCGGGCCATTTGGTTTATTGCTCGGCCAAAGCTGGGCTACAAATGCTGACTTTATCCTTAGCGAAAGAACTTGGCCCTGATATTCGTGTCAATGGTGTGGCGCCTGGTGCGATCTTGTGGGCTGACAATGAAAGCGATTCTGAACAGCAAGCTGAAATTGTTTCCCGTACCGCGCTCAAACGGATGGGTTCGCCAGTCGATATCGCGCAAGCCGTTTTGTATTTAGCAACTGCGAATTATGTGACAGGCCATATTCTGGATGTCGACGGCGGCCGAAGCCTAGGTTGGTAGCGCTGTTGTTAGCTGCAAAGTAGCTGAACTGAGATCACGGCTTTTGTCGTACTGTTCCCACATCTTAGAAAACGATGCCCCAGTTTCTGGATGGCAATTAAACGGCGCTAAATCAGACAGAGGCTTTAAGACGAAGTCGTATTCCTGAGTGTCTTTTCTTGGCAGTTTCATTGCTGGATTGATGTAGCTGCCATAGAGCAAAAAGTCGATATCGACTTTGCGGCTATGAAAGCTTTCTGCTGCGTCGCCATCGGCGCTGTCGCGCTCAATCTTTTTCAAAGTGTCTGCAATCGCTTCTGGAACCAGTTGGGTATTGAACACTGCTACCAAATTGATAAATCGGTCGCCCTCAAAGCCGACTGGATCGCTAGCGTAGGCTGGGGACGTTTGCAGCGTGCCAAACTCGGCTTGCAACATTGCAATGGCAGCGAGAATATTGGCCTTGGGCTCGATGTTGGAGCCGATTCCGATGAATACCTGCGTCGGTGGGTAATCACTTTTCTCGCGTTTAATAATTGTCCCTACATCGCGAGCGCCGCGTAAAGCGCCGGGCTTGCCAAGTCGAAGCGTTAGGGCGCCAACCTTGAATTCACTAATAATAAGTTGAGCAACCCGCTCGGCCAAGGTTTCTACTAACTCGAAGCTGCTGGCTTCAACAAACTCGCCAACCCGTTTAGAGACCGCCTTGTAGTCAATTCCGCTGCTTAGGTCGCCAGTAAACGCAACCTGGCGGATTGAGGTGTTCATCTCAATGTCGAGGCGCAGAGTTTGCTTAATGCGGCGCTCCCAATCGAATACGCCAATCACAGTGTCTACGCGGAGGTCGCGGATATAAATAATGTCGTTCATTTCACTCGTGATCTATTGGCGGCTAGATGCCGACTATACGGCGGTTAGCGCATCAAGTGGCCAGCGAGGCCGCGCTTCAATGGCTAAGGGCTGGTGCTGCTTGGCGACGAGCCGCTGATAACCCGCGTAGGCGATCATTGCGCCGTTGTCGGTGCAAAACTCGGGGCGTGGATACCAAACCTCCCCGCCCAGCTCGGTGGCTAGCAATGCAAGTTGGCTACGCAGCTGTTTATTTGCGCCCACCCCACCAGCGACCACTAAGCGCTGTAAGCCTTCTTGTTTCATGATGTTGCGACACTTGATCGAGAGCGTGTCGACAACCGCGTCTTGGAAGCCTGCGGCAATGTCAGCTTTGGTTTGATCGCTCAGTGGTTGATGCTTTTGCACCGCTTTAAGCACCTGAGTTTTCAATCCGCTAAAGCTAAAATTGCGTGGCATCTTGCCGTGTTGAATTCGCGTCATCGGCCGATTGAAGACAAATTTACTGCCATCGCCGTGTTCTGCTAATGCCGCAAGCTCAGGGCCGCCCGGGTAGGGCAAGTCGAGCAGTTTGGCAGTTTTGTCAAACGCTTCGCCGGCGGCGTCGTCAACAGATTCTGCCAGTATTTGGTAGTCACCAATTTGAGCAACCTTAACCAGCATGCTATGCCCGCCGGATACTAGCAGGGCGGCAAACGGAAACTCAGGCACGTCAGCATCCAACATCGGAGCCAGTAGGTGGCCTTCCATATGATGAACCTCCACCGCTGGGACATTCCAGCCCCAAGCGAGGCTGCGACCAAAAGTCGCGCCCACTAGTAATGCGCCTATTAAGCCTGGGCCGGCGGTATAAGCAACCCCATCTATATCGGCTGGCTTGCAGTCCGCCTGCTCCATGACTTCGTCTAACAGTGGTATCAGCTTGCGGACGTGATCGCGAGAGGCAAGCTCTGGCACCACGCCGCCATAATAGGCGTGGGTTTCGATCTGACTATATAATGCGTGTGCCATCAGGCCTTGGTCGCCGTCGTAAATCGCCAAGCCGGTTTCGTCGCAAGAGGTTTCAATGCCTAAGATTCGCATGGCGGCATCTTACGTCAATGTGGATCGGGCAGTTAGTTTAGTAAGCCGATTGACCCAAAGGGGTGTTGCGTCACTCGGCAGTATCGACCGCAAGCTAGAAAAACTTTGCTTTTCACAATTCATCTATATACACTCGCGCCTCCAAATTTCTAGTGGCCTTTTTTTGTCCACGTCAACCAAATTCTAGGATAGGTGAACTTACTCATGCCAGAGGTTCGAGTACGCGAAAACGAGCCGTTTGATGTGGCGCTACGCCGTTTCAAACGTGGATGCGAAAAAGCGGGTGTACTTACTGAGCTTCGTCGCCGTGAGTACTACGAGAAGCCTACCCAAGAGCGGAAGCGCAAGAATGCCGCGGCATCTAAGCGCCACGCCAAAAAGCTTTCTCGTGAAGTTGCTCGTCGCACACGCCTATACTAGGGCGTTAGCGCGCTAAGCGCGTTGCACTGCATCGACAAAAAAGGCAGCATTAGCTGCCTTTTTTGGTTCTGGGAGGTTCGTTTTTCTCCCGCCCATTTACTAATGCTCATTACTTGGATTCCACAGCCATGTCATTAAAAGACCAGATTAGAGAAGAAATGAAAACCGCGATGAAAGGCGGCAATAAGCCACGCCTTGCGGTTATTCGATTGATGATGGCTGCGGTCAAGCAGATCGAAATTGACGAGCGCAAAGAGCTGAATGACGCGGAAGTGTTGGCGGTTATCGACAAAATGAACAAACAGCGCCGTGAGTCAATTAAGCAATACGAAGAAGCCGATCGCCAAGATTTGGCTGATATCGAGCTGGCTGAAGTAGAAGTGCTAAAAACCTTCCTGCCTGAACCACTATCTGCAGATGAAGTAAATGCCTTAATAGACGCGGCTATCGCTTCTACCGGCGCGGCAGGAATGCAAGACATGGGCAAAGTGATGGGCATCCTAAAGCCTCAGCTTCAAGGCCGTGCAGACATGGGCCCAGTAAGCGGCCAAATTAAGGCTCGCTTGGGCTAGTTTGGTCTAGCATCTTAGCCAATGGCACGCATACCCGATAGTTTTATCGACGATTTGATGGCTCGTACCGATTTGGTCGAGCTAATCAATCGGCGCGTGCCGCTTAAGAAGGCCGGAAAGAACTATTCGGCCTGCTGCCCGTTCCACAACGAAAAATCACCGTCGTTCACCGTCTCACCAGACAAGCAGTTTTATCATTGCTTTGGCTGTGGTGCGAACGGAACCGCGATCGGATTCCTAATGGAATACGATCAAATGGAGTTCCTCGACGCGATTGACGAGCTCGCCCAGATGCACGGGGTTGAAGTGCCTCGGGACGGCGCAGGCAGCCGAGCAAATCAAGACCAGCTAAAACCGCTGTTTGAATTGCTGGGTAAAGTATCCGATTTTTATCAAGCCCGGCTTCGCAAAAGCGACAAGTCGATTGCGTATTTGAAGAAGCGAGGCATCAGCGGCGACGTCGCTCGTCAATACGGCATCGGCTACGCACCTGATGGCTGGGAAACCTTGGTTCCAGCCCTCGGTGGCGTTAAAGTTTCTGAGCCGTTGAACAAAGTGGGCATGCTGATTGAACGAGATGCCGCAAGTAAAGGCGGCGCTTACGATCGTTTCCGCGACCGTTTGATGTTTCCGATTCGCGATCAACGTGGCCGAACTATTGGCTTTGGTGGCCGCGTCTTTGGTGACGAAAAGCCCAAATATCTAAACTCCCCCGAAACGCCAGTTTTCCATAAAGGTCGTGAGCTTTACGGCTTGTGGGAAGCGCGTCAAGTTAATCGTGATTTTGACCGACTGCTGGTTGTTGAAGGCTATATGGACGTAGTCGGGCTTGCTGAGCACGGCGTCACCAACGCCGTTGCGACATTGGGAACGGCCACGACCGACGATCACCTTCAGCGGCTTTATCGGCTGGCGCCAGAAGTTGTTTTCTCATTTGACGGCGACCAAGCAGGCCGCAAGGCTGCTTGGCGGGCTCTAGAAAATGCCCTGCCGGTGATGAAAGATGGACGCCAGGCACGCTTCTTATTCCTGCCCGACGGCGAAGATCCAGACACTATGGTCAAGCAAGAGGGTAAAGAAGCCTTCGAACAGCGCGTCTCCGCCGCTATGCCGCTGTCACAGTTCCTTCTCGATACCATGGCATCTCAGGTAGACATGACGGCCTTAGACGGCCGGGCGCGCTTTGCAGAGCTAGTGAAACCGCATTTGACCAAGCTTCCTGAGGGGCCGTTTCGAGATTTGCTGACGATGGAGGTCTCCAAACGCTCAGGTCTAGACCCAACTCGTTTAGCCTCTCGTATGGATCCGGCTCCAAGTCCGTCGCGGGTCGTAAAGCCCAAACTAAACCCGAGCGCCACGCCCGTGCGCCGTGCGATTACCTTGTTGGTCAACCATCCTAAGCTCGCCTCGAAAGTGGCGAATACGGTGGCGATGCGCCAGGCCGATATTCGCGGCGCAGAATTACTGGCAGATTTGATTGATTATTGCCGTGACAATTTGCCGCTTTCACCTGCAGGGCTGCTTGAACGGTGGCGCGAACGGAAGGAACACGGTGCTCTTCAGCAACTTCTGGGTGCGGCCTTTAGTCTTGAAGCAGAAAACATTGAACAAGAGTTTGTCGACTGCCTGAACTGGCTTCTCAAGCAGCAGAAAAAGACGGTAGTTTTTAAAGAAGGCATCCCGTCGACGCTCAAATTGTCCTCTGAAAGCGAAAAAAATCGCCTAAGAGCGTTATTTCCGCAAAAAGATGAAAAAAAATCTTGATAATCCGCGCTTTGACTTCTATATACAGGGAGCCATTCGGGAACTACCGCCTTCGCAACCAGCTCAAAGCCGTTTCTGACAAAACGTAAAAATACATTTTGTCAGAGTCAGTGCCCCCAAAAGTGGCGCTAAACGCGGCAGAAGTTGCCCGATTTCAAATTAATTATAGATAATGGATCCGCTCTGAATGTCAGCAGCCAAGTCAACGCCAGCGCCAACAACATACGACAATAACGAAGAACACGATTCTCGCCTTAAAGACCTGATCGCACGAGGCAAAGAGCAGGGGTATCTCACCTACGCCGAAATTAACAACTTTCTGCCAGAAGAAGTTGTAAATCCCGACCAAATTGACGAAATTGTTGGCATGTTCGACGATCTCGGAATTGACGTTCACGAAGAAGCGCCAGAGGAATCGCAGGGCAATGCGGCACCCTCCGCACCGTTTCGTCAGGAAAACCAAGAGGCCGCAAACGGCCCAGTAACCGCTAACGTCGAATCAGAAATTGGCCGTACCACTGACCCAGTTCGTATGTATATGCGTGAAATGGGTACAGTAGAGCTGTTGACTCGTGAAGGCGAAATCTCGATTGCCAAGCGTATCGAAGAAGGCCTAGAAGATGCACTACGTGTGCTGGGCTCGTACCCCGCCGCGGTAGACGTATTGTTAAACGCCTACGAGAAGATCGCCGAAGGCGAAGGTAAGCTTGCCGACTTCCTGAGCGACGTAAACTGCCCAGTCGAACGTGCGCTTAAAGACTCAATGCCTCCCGCCGCCGCCGACGATGAAGATGTAGAGCCAAAAGGTATCGACCTAGAGTTGGTTGGGCTCAAATTCAAAGAACTACGTGAACAGTGGAAAGTGGCTAGCGACGCACTGGCTGAACATGGTGTTAACAGTAAAGAAGCTAACAGCGCTCGCGACCAAATGGGAGCGACGTTCTTCTGGGTGCGTTTAACCGCGCCGGGTGTCGATCGGGTATCAAGCCAGCTGCGTGACACCATTCGCTATGTGCGTGCTCAAGAGCGTGAGTTCAGCAAGATTGTGGTTGATGAGTGTGGCATGCCGCGTCGCGACTTCATCAACAGCTTTGTTGGTAACGAGACAAATGACGAATGGATTGAAAAAACCGTTCGTGCCAAGCGTCGTCATTCTTCTCGTGTTGGTCATCGTCGTGAAGAGCTTACCCGTCTGCAGCGCCGCTTACGAGAAGTAGAAGCCTACTCGTATATGAACATCGGCCAGATCAAAGAAGTCTACAAAAAAATGTCGGTTGGCGAAGCAAAAGCCAAGCGCGCTAAGAAAGAAATGGTTGAGGCTAACCTGCGTCTTGTAATTTCTATCGCCAAAAAATACACCAACCGTGGCCTGCAATTCTTGGATCTAATTCAAGAGGGCAACATCGGTCTGATGAAGGCGGTAGATAAGTTTGAATATCGTCGTGGTTACAAGTTCTCTACCTATGCTACTTGGTGGATTCGCCAAGCAATTACTCGTTCGATTGCTGACCAAGCCCGCACCATCCGTATTCCTGTGCACATGATCGAAACGATTAACAAACTTAATCGCATCAGCCGTCAAATGCTGCAAGAAATGGGTCGCGAGCCAACGCCCGAAGAATTGTCCGTGCGCATGGAAATGCCTGAAGACAAAGTGCGTAAAGTGCTTAAAATTGCCAAAGAGCCAATCTCGATGGAAACCCCAATTGGCGACGATGAAGATTCGAGCCTTGGTGACTTCATTGAAGATTCCAACGTAGTTTCACCATTGGACTCAACCATCCAAACAGGCTTAACCGAAGCAACCAACGACATGCTGTCGTCGCTCACTCCGCGTGAAGCGAAAGTCTTGCGTATGCGTTTTGGTATCGACATGAACACCGACCACACCTTGGAAGAGGTTGGTAAGCAGTTTGATGTAACGCGTGAGCGGATTCGTCAAATCGAAGCCAAAGCGCTTCGCAAGTTGCGCCACCCAAGCCGTTCAGAAGGCCTGCGTAGCTTCCTAGATAAAGAGTAATTGCTAGATTGTCTTGAGCAAAAGCCTCGCCTAGTGCGGGGCTTTTGTATTTAGAGATGGTTGAAATGCAGGAGAGATAGAAGCTGCATTTCTCGCTACAAAAAAACTCAGATTG
>JBLHFB010000019.1:0-14962 GCA_047614865.1 Gammaproteobacteria bacterium
CTAGTCTAAGCGCTGATGGAAAAAGCCTATCACGCGGTCCAATGCTTGCCGTGTGGGCTCACCTTCCTTGTCAATAAGATCAGTGGTCACCACGCTGTGCGCGAGTTTATTACCATTGGGGTTTCCGTGTTTAGAGGGGGTTTTTATGGCTTCAAATTGATCGCCCAGCCGCTGCCTCAATGTGTCAAAGCGTTCTCCATAAGACATTGGATCGTCTATGAACCTTAATCCCAATACGCTCAAGTTATCATCTTTAGCCCGCCGCTTCAGCCGCTTAATCTCTTGCGCTGGGGTTTCTTTAGTAGACATAAGCTTCGTGTATTGGGGCGACCAATCCAAATTACCTTCCTTTCGAAGCTACACCAATACTGTGCTTCGTGCTTCGCCCTTGGATCCCGTAGTTAACCTGGGCTTCTTTATAACTTCGCAAGCCACGCTCTACCTCGGACACAACGGTCAATTTACAGCCTAGGCTGTAATCACGCTGGGTACGCTTAACTGCTTGTGCTGTTTGCTTGTTCATGAAATAAGTCCACTTTGTGTCAACTTATTTCAGTACGGGACACATCGCTTCAGTGGCGACGGAGGAGCGTTGGGTTTTTCTTGAAAAACAAATGCGCCCTATTTCGACTGAGCCATTAGCTGGGTCTAGTCTCTAATACGCCGCTGCGCCAAGCTTCACACCACTCAGGTCGGTAATCACATAAAACAATTGGCTGGGAGAGGCTTGCTGGTCAGCAAGCTACTGCTGGTAGTCGGCGGCGCTATCAACTGGGCGATAAAAAAGTAGTCCCAGAGGTTTTTGTCTGGATTGTTTGCAAACAGTGTGTAAAGCGCTGCGGCATCATCCGACAACTCTATAGGCCCCACACAGCAGTGGTGGCGGCGGCGTGCTTGAGTTGGTTCAGGACAGGCTGACCAGCTGGGCACTGCGGTACCGAGCGTTTTTGCTAGGGGTATCTGACATTACAAAATGAGCGTGTCTTCTGAATAGCCTTGGCGAGCAAGAATTTGGCGGAGGCGCTTGAGCGCGTCCACTTGAATTTGCCGAACACGCTCACGGGTCACGCCAATTTCGTCGCCAACTTCTTCTAGGGTTGCTCGTTCATAGCCATGCAAACCAAAGCGACGCTCGAGGACTAAGCGCTGTTTCTCGGGGAGCATGTGCAGCCATTCTTCGATTGCATCGTGAAGGTTTTCTTCTTGAATTATTTCGGTGGGACCGGGAATATTTTGATCAGAAATAGTGTCGACTAAGGTGTGCTCAGAATCACTCGCCAGCGGTGTATCGATTGAAATGGTTCTTTCATAGAGCTTAAGGAGGTGTGAAACCTTATCGGCAGTGATTTCTAGCTTGTTGCCGATTTCCTCATAGGTGGGTTCTTTATCTAGGGTCTGGCTTAGCTCGCGCCGGGTGCGAATGCAGCGATTGATTTCTTTGATCACGTGAATTGGCAAACGAATGGTGCGAGTCTGATTCATCAACGCCCGTTCGATAGTTTGACGAATCCACCAAGTGGAATAAGTAGAAAACCGAAAGCCACGCTCGGGGTCGAATTTTTCAACCGCATGCATCAAGCCCAAGTTACCTTCTTCAACCAAATCCAATAGCGGCAAGCC
Source organism: Gammaproteobacteria bacterium (assembly GCA_047614865.1). Lineage (GTDB taxonomy): Bacteria > Pseudomonadota > Gammaproteobacteria > JAPPPA01 > JAPPPA01 > JBLHFB01. Next base: position 1,621 of record JBLHFB010000019.1, read on the forward strand.
ACGGTTTAGATAGCGGCGGGCGATCTTAACCACTAGGCGAAGATTACTTTCGATCATTCGCTTGCGAGCAGCTTGGTCACCCTGCAGCGCCAAGCGGCCAAACGTTACTTCTTCTTCAGCTGTAAGCAGTGGTGAAACACCAATTTCACTGAGATACATGCGGGTTGCATCCAACTCTGCGTCACTGGCGTCTCGTTTGCTTTCTTTTGCCGGATTTTCAGCCGCAGATACCGCTGCGCCGACTTCGGCAAGCTGTTGTTTTTTAATATTTTTATCGACGTTTTTATCTACGCCTTTATCGGCATTCTCGCTCATAGCGAAGTTCCGTATGAATGGGTTATTTACGCTTAGGTAAGTACGCTAGCACATCTTGCGACTTGCCAGCCTTACGTATCCCAAAGTTGAATGCGGGCTGGCCCTTAGGGTCGTACCCGACGTTGGCAATGTGCTGTCCAGTGGCTACTTGTTGTCCCAGCTTGACCACCATCTTTCCACAGAAAGCGTAGGCGCTAACCACGTCATCGGCGTGGTGAATCACCACCAGACCGCCTAGCTGCTTGTGGTGGCTACCAACATAAACCACCTTGCCGCTAGAGGCTGCATATAGCTTGTCGTTAAGCACCACGTCGAAACCCAGTCCGTCGCGACCGTGTCTTCCGGATCCATAATTTCTTTTTACGGGTCTGGCATACGGCCAGCCCCACTTGCCGGGAGGTATCGCTGGGCCAGACGCGATTCTCGGACGAGACGTAGATTTTCGCTTGCTCGCCGAGCTTGGTCTAGACGGCTGACGTTTAGCAGCTGGTGCTGGGTTTCTTTGGGACGCAGTAACGGGTGGATTGGATGTTGGACGAATTCGCGGTGCGCCTACTTGGCCTGAACCATCGAGGCGTAAGGTCTGCCCTACTTTGAGAGATGTCGGGTCAGAAATCCCGTTCCACCAAGCCAATTCCTGACGATCCACTTTGTAAACCCATGCGATGCCAAACAGCGTATCACCCGGCTTTACTGTGTAGCTTTGGGAGCTTTGTTCTTCCCAAGTAAGCAGGTTGACGCAGGCCGTCAACAAAAGCACGGCCATCACTACGATGCAGCGTTTTACCGCAACAAAAACCACGCCGCACCACCCGCAATAACAATTCCCCAGCCGATCAAATCAATGTATTTGAGCAGATGCTGCTCTGCGTAAGGACCGCCGTATTTAACCGCAGCAGCCACCAAAAAGAATCGTGCACTTCGGCCAATCAAACTGGCGATGATGAAGATCGGCAACGGCACGGCCCATGCGCCCGCAGCAATCGTGAATAGCTTGTAAGGGATGGGTAAAAACCCGGCGGCGAACAACGCCCAGAAGCCCCACTCTTCAAACCAGCTATTAGCCGATTGGTACAAACTCCAATAGGCCGAGCTTTCCAGCCAGGGGCCGATCATGTCAAAAGCGAAGTAGCCAATAAGGTAACCGACCAGCCCGCCAGCCACTGACGACAAGGCAGTGATGGTTGCTAAACGCCAAGCGCGATCTCGATTGGCCATCACCAATGGTGCCAACATAAGATCGGTTGGAATCGGGAAAAACGACGATTCAGCGGCACTAAAAAGCGCCAAGTACCGCTCGCCGTGTTTGTGCTGAGCGAGGTTTAAACACCAATCATATAGGCCACGAAATATCATCGGGTTCCACTCAGTAAGGGGACAAAGCTGGCGGGTTCGATATCTTCTTGCATCCAGCCTTCGGCGGTTTGGTAAACGGCCACTAACATTTGCTTTCCGGGGCTGCCCATCGGCAAAACCAATCGACCACCTGGCTTTAGTTGGCCAAGCAACTCGGTAGGTAGACTGGTAGGCGCGGCAGTTACGAGAATTCCGTCGTATTTACGCTGATTCTCTTCCCAGCCGCAAGAGCCGTCGCTGTATTTGTAGCGAACGTTATTCATTCGTAAATCACGCAAGACTTGCTTAGCCCTTTCTTGCAGCGGCCTTAGCCGCTCCACGCTATAAACTTGCTTAACCAACTTGCTCAGCACGGCTGTTTGATAACCTGAACCGGTGCCAACCTCTAATACGGTTTCCATCGGCCCAGCTTCTAACAACACTTCGGTCATTTTTGCCACGGTGTAGGGCATGGAGATGGTTTGCTTTAGGCCAATGGGTAAGGATTTGTTTTGGTAAGCATGGCTCGCCAAGGCATCTTCAACAAACAAATGGCGGGGTATTTCACCGATGGCGGCTAATACACGCTCGTTGGTAATGCCTTTGTCGTTACGTAATTCGTTCACCAAGCGGTCACGAGCTCGCTGGGAAGTTAGTCCTACGCCGGCAATTTGCTGGGAAGTAAACATTACCAGAGCGGCGCCTCTTCCAGCTGTTGGGCAGACTGACGAAGCAAGCCTAAGTCAGTGCTGTCTAGTTTCAACGGTGTTAGTGATACATAACCTTGGGCAACCGCATCAATATCAGTGCCTACTTCCCCCGTTTGTAAGCGGCCCTGTACTCCGAGCATTACTTGAACGCTACCGTCACCAATCTGGTGCTCGGTTCTAGTTACTTGACCAAAACGACCGCGGCGACCCATTTGGGTCATTCGGGCGCCTTTGATTTGATTGAGCGGCAAGTCCGGAATATTGACGTTGAGCACACTGCCGGCAGGCAGGCTAGCAACTAGTGTTGATTTCATAACGCGGCGAACAATCTCGCTGGCTGCAGGCCAGTTAGTCGACTGTCTGGCGTTGAGCGAAAAGGCGATATTGACTTTATCCAATATGCGGCCTTCCCATGCCGCGCCAACCGTGCCGGAGTATAGGATGTCATCGCCTAGGTTGGCACCCGTGTTGATACCAGAGACCACGCAATCTGGAACGTGCTCTAGTAGGCAATCTAACCCAACTTGCACGCAATCAGCCGGTGTACCGGTTATGGTCCAGCCGCGGATTCCGGGATATTTGCTAGACGGGTACGCACTGACCGGAACACGCGGCGTTAACGCAGAACTCATAGCGCTACGCTCGCCATTGGGCACAACAAACTCGACTTCGTGCATGTCTAGACCGGCAATCAGGGCATCAAGCCCTGGTGAATCAACCCCGTCGTCGTTGGAAACTAGTATTTTCATTAACGCGGATAGCCACTGCCCTGCTGCTGAGGGCCGCGGCTACCGCCACGAGCACCACCGATGTCATCATCGCTGTCATCCGACTTTCGAATCTTGCGTTGCTTACGTGGGGCTTTCACATCACTCAGGTCTTGGCCTTCGACGCTCACGGGTGTGTCGTAGCGCGGCGGATGGCTCAAGCAATCGGTTACTGCAACGTTATCCTCGTCCAATTTATCGATATCGCCGGGGGTTAGAAACTTCGACGGCTGCTCGGCTAACTTAGCTTTGTCTGGCAGCTGATATGTGCGACCGGTAAGTGGGACTTCAAGCCCTTCTGGCGCTACTAGCGGCTGTGATTCGACCAACGTGTGATACGGATGGTCTAGGTCACAACCACGCATCGCAATTTTATTGCTGCCGCAGCCAGCCAAGCTAGCTGCTAGGCCAAACAATACGAGCGACGAGAGCAGGCGTTTCGGGGAAATAGTCATACTTACTTAATCTCTATGCCGGCGTTTCGCAGGCTGGTAGTTAGGCCGTCGCGCAGCGGTTCAGACAAAGGGGTGAGCGGCAAACGTATACCTGCCTGACCAAAGCCCATTTTGTGCACTGCCCATTTTACTGGGATCGGATTTGATTCTACGAATAGGTCGGAATGAAGGTGTCCAATCTTGGAGTTAATCTCATTGCAACGCGCCGCATTGCCGGCAGCAGCTGCTTCGCAGAGCTCTGCCATGGCGCGTGGCACGACGTTAGCAGTAACTGAAATATTGCCAGTCCCACCCGCCAAGATCAGCTGATCAGCTGTTGGATCATCGCCGCTCAACACGTCAATTTTACCAGCGCACCGAGCTATCAGATCCTTGCCGCGCTCCACGTCGCCAGTAGCATCCTTGATTGCAACAATGTTCCGCACGTCAGCTAGGCGCTCTACAGTTGCGTTGCTCATATCGACTGCGGTGCGGCCTGGCACGTTGTACAAAATCTGAGGAATATCAACGGCACCAGCGACGGCACTGTAATGCTGAAACAAGCCTTCTTGAGTAGGCTTGTTGTAATACGGCGTTACTAGCAACGCCGCGTTGGCGCCGACTTTGTGGGCGGCGGCTGTCAGGTGGATAGCTTCGCTTGTGCTATTTGCGCCCGTTCCGGCAATAATCGGAATGCGGCCAGCGGCGTGGCGAACAACGGCTTCAATGACAGCAACGTGCTCAGCAGCATCCAAGGTAGCTGATTCGCCGGTGGTGCCGACCGCAACTATCGCATTGGTGCCTTCCGTAATATGGAAGTCGACGAGCTTTTTGAGGTTGTCGAAATCCACAGAGCCGTCGTCAAACATTGGCGTTACTAACGCCACCATACTGCCGTGGAAACCCAAACCAGCCATCGAACTATCCTAGGAAAAAGTAAAGGCGAATTTTACGCGCCGCGTGCTCCCTGCGACAAGCAGGAATCTGGTAAATTCCCCGTCATTCATCGATACACTTTGCGGCACGTTAAGATTAGCGGCTCGTAAAACCGTAAATCCTCAAAATACAGACTCAGGAACACGCAATGACAGCTGTTGTACTAGATCAAACCGTCGCTAACTTTGACGCTGAAATGACCGGAGAACAGGATTTTTCACTTGCGGATTACGCAGGAAAGAATTTGGTTATTTACTTCTACCCTAAAGACAGCACACCGGGCTGCACCACCGAGGGACAAGACTTTCGGGACAACATTGCAGATTTCACTAAAGCCAACACCGTGATATTCGGGGTGTCTCGCGACAAGATTCGTAGCCACGAAAACTTCAAAGCGAAGCAGGAGTTCCCTTTCGAACTTATTTCCGACCCGGAAGAAGCGGTCTGCAACTTATTCGACGTGATCAAAGAAAAGAAAAACTACGGCAAAACCTATATGGGTATTGAGCGCAGTACATTTTTAGTCGATGCCAAAGGTGTTTTGCGCCAAGAATGGCGAAAAGTGCGAGTAAAAGGCCACGTTGATGAAGTGCTAACAGCGGCCCAAGCGCTGTCATAAAGTTGTTGCTTGCACGTTCTCGAATACCGGCGTAGTTTCAACTTTAAGAAACGCTTATCGATAAAAACTACTTTAGAAAAGAGATGTTATGGCTGAAAAAGCGGCGAAGACCAATAAACCCACCAAGTTATTCGTTCTAGACACTAACGTGCTGATGCATGATCCAACGTCTCTTTTCCGCTTTGAAAAACACGATATATTTCTGCCGATGGTAGTGCTCGAAGAGCTCGACAAGGCCAAGAAAGGCCTGTCGGAAGTATCGCGCAACGTGCGTAGCGTCAGCCGCAATCTCGACGAACTAGTCAAAGGGATTAGTAATATTCGAGAAGGCTGTCCGCTGCCGCAATATGGCAGCGGTGACGAAGCGGTTATTACGGGCAACCTCTATTTCCAAACCGAAGCGTTTGATGCCCAGTTACCCGCCGGGCTGGCTGGCAGCCTAGCCGACAATACGATTCTAAGCGTTACCTTGTGGCTGTCTCAGCAGCATTCGAAACGGACAGTCACCTTAGTTTCCAAGGATATCAATCTCCGCATCAAAGCCACAGCAATGGGCCTGAATGCAGAGGATTACTACAGCGATGCCCAAGAGCTTGACGACTTGGACCTGCTCTATGCAGGCATGACCGGGCTTGGCAACGAGAAGTTTGTGTCATTCTGTGACGCAGCAGAAAAGGCGCCTCAAGACCGAAGCGCAATGCGAAAAATTCTTGCCGAGAATGCCCGCCCCAAGCAATTCGTCTATCACGAGCCAGACGAAGGCGGCCCGCGCTCTCGGAAAGAGTTCATGATTGACCTCGATGAGAGCGGCGAAATAGACGTCCAAAAAACCGTCAACTACGCCCGTGAAGCGCACGCTGTTTGGGGTATGAATGCACGCAATCCGGCGCAAAATTTCGCCCTAAACTTACTGATGGACCCGTCGGTAGATATCGTTACTTTATGCGGCGCTGCGGGAACCGGTAAAACCCTTTTAGCCCTTGCTGCTGGTCTTTCACAGGTGCTGGAACCCGGCGCCACAAGTGGTAGTTATAACGAAATCATCATGACGCGGGTGACTGTGCCGATTGGCGAAGATATTGGATTCTTACCCGGCACAGAAGAAGAGAAAATGACACCCTGGATGGGCGCGTTAATGGACAACCTTGAGGTCCTTGGAACCGCCGAGAATGAAGGTGGCCAACAAGGCGGCTGGGCTCGAAGCGCCAGCAACGACTTTTTGATGAATAAGATCAAAATTCGCTCGCTTAACTTCATGCGTGGCCGAACCTTCCTCAACCGATTTATTATTGTTGATGAAGCCCAAAACCTCACTCCCAAACAAATGAAGGCTTTAATCACACGGGTCGGCCCCGGCTCGAAAATTATCTGCATGGGGAATTTGGCGCAAATTGACACCCCGTACTTGTCGGAAACAACCTCTGGGCTTACATACGTTGTTGAGCGCTTTAAGAATTGGGCCCACTCGGGCCACATTACTCTGACCCGTGGAGAACGTTCACGACTAGCGGATTTCGCGTCTCAAGAGCTATAAATATCAGCGCAGTAGGCGCCAAACTTGGATAAATGGTGCCGGTTAAGTCGTCTACTGCTGTAGCGCTAGCTACCTTTTTTTTCGCTCCCGCGAGCTTCGCAAGCCCGTTTCTGTACAACTACACAGAACTAGGCCTATACAGCGGCGAACAAGGTAACTTTGCCGCTGCAAAAGCCGGCGACAAATACGCGGCTTGCAAACGTCCCACGTGCAGAATTATAAAAAATGGATTGCTGAACTAGGTCGAAACAACCGCCGCAACTGCCTCGAGCTCGATAGTGAGGAGCAATCCTTCACTGAGCCGGGAATCGAAGCGGCGGTGGGGCGACATTTGTCGATTAGCGACTCAATCGAAGTTGCTGGCTTTGTCGGCGGAAACTACGTGAGTCTAGAAACTCTAAAATTCACAAGCTCTGAAAACTATTTCTTTGTAAGCGCTAGAGCAAGCTATGCGATGGGGACCAGTGTAGGACTCGATGTAGATTATGAAACCCAAAACGGCACTAACACCCGCCAAAGTCTGGCGACGATTTCAGCGACTTAGGACAACCATAAGAACCCGAGCGCAGCCTTAGAGCACGAGATCAATCTCGATAGCGAAAGTGGCGCCTCAGAAAACCTACTGCGCTTGGCTTAGCAAACTGCACCGGCTCTAAAACTCTATGTACAGCATCGCAAGTCGGCCGACGAAGCACTACTCAGAGACCTCCCCAGCTCTATACGCTAAGAATCAGGTTTACGCCTATTAGGCGTGAGCTTTGGCTCGAGGCCATGCGTTAATAACCGCATTCACTAGCGTGCCCAGTGGAATCGCGAAGAACACGCCGATAACACCCCATATTCCACCGAAGAACAACACCGCGACAATAATAGCGATCGGATGCAAATTCACCACTTCTGAAAACAGAATAGGAACAAGTACGTTGCCATCCAAGACCTGGATAACGCCATAGGTCATAAATAGCCAAAATAGCGTATCGCCCGGCCCCCACTGAAGAAACCCAACCGCCATAACCGGAATGGTCACCAGCGTGGCGCCAATGTAGGGAACCAGCACTGACAGCCCCACCAAGGCTGCTAGCAATAAAGCGTAGTTGAGCCCAAATAACACGAAGGCAATAAAACTCACGCCGCCTATAACTATTATCTCGATCGCCTTGCCACGCACGTAGTTACCAATCTGAACATCCACTTCTCGCCACACGCTGCCCGCAAGGCGGTAATCCTGTGGCAAGAAACCTTTGAACCACTTCTGCATTTTCCGCTTATCTTTAAGCATGAAAAATACGAGGAACGGCACCAGCACTGTTACCACCATCACGTATGTAAACGCGGCGCCAAACTGAAGCGTTCGCCCTAAAAGGTCTTGGGTAACGAGGTTAATTTCGTCACTTAATCCAGCAATTACTTGGTTGATTTGGTAGGCAGTAACTTGCTCTGGGTAACTCTCTGGTAAAGCCATCAGTAAGGTGCGCCCGCTACTGAACAGTTGAGGAAGCTCGGAGGCCAGCGCCACTGATTGGTGATACAGCATGGGTCCCAAGCCGAAAATAATGACCAGCAATAACAGAGTAAATATTGCGAAAACAATTGACGACGCCAAGAACCGAGACAGCCCCCAGTACTCCATCTTCCCCACCGGCCCCTCCAACAGGTAGGCGAGAATTGCGGCAATGAAAACCGGCGCGAGGATGTCGCCAGTGAGGATGACGCCGCTAAAAAGGACTATCAGAATAACGGCGAGAATCATGATCTGCGGATCGGAAAATACGCGGGAGAACCAGTCTTTTATCAGCTGCATAGCGCCAAAAGTCTACAAGTATTGGGGAGGGAGATACATTGTAGTGACAATGTTGCCACGCCGAGCAGGGTTTTGAATAAAATTTTCTAGAATTGAACTGTTATAGTCATTTCAAGACTAACCGACACCGCCTACTCTCCCGTTAGCCAATGAAATTTCAACTCACAAAGCCCATCTCGTCGCTACTGCTTGGCCTCTCTCTGTCGCTTACGGGAGCCATCTCAGGTGTAAGCCATGCCGCAAGCAGCGGCTACTATCTCGATAATTTGGATTTGCCTGAAATTGGCGATTCTTCTCAGTCGATCATCAACCGTAACGAGCAGTATCGGCTAGGCTACAACGCCTATCTCAATATTCTGCGCCACGGCTACGTACTGCAAGATCCCGAAGCAAACGCCTATATACAAGCGCTTGGCGAAAGAGTAGCCGCCGGCACTAACAGTCCTCTGGGAACTTTCAAGTTCTTTATTTTCGATAGCCCCAGCGTTAACGCCTTTGCGATGCCCGGTGGTTTTATTGGGGTAAATGTAGGCTTACTGACCCTTAGCCAGAGCGAAAGTGAATTGGCTAGCGTGGTCGCCCACGAAATTAATCACGTAACCCAGCAACACATCGCCCGTACTTACGAGGGTACACGTTCGTTTCAGTTTGCCACCGCTGCGGCAATGATCGCCGCGATTGCACTATCTGGCGGCGACGGCGACGTAACCCAAGCTGCCGTCTCTGCGGGTCTTGCGGCGGGTATTGAACGCAGAGTTAACTTCACCCGCGCTCATGAGCACGAAGCGGATCGTCTGGCGGTCACTCTGCTTGCACAAGCCGGATTAGACCCTCAAGGAATGCCCAGGTTTTTCCAACGGCTAGAGCGCCTGAAGAGTAACTATTCCTCGGAGCTAAGCGGATTTTTGCTCACTCACCCTCTAACCACCACTCGGGTTGCTGAAGCGCAAACTCGCGCCAATCATTACCCTAACGTTGAAGTTCGCGAGTCAAGCTTGTTCGGACTGATTCGAGAACGGCTCAGAGTTCATAGCGTGCGCGCAGATAAAAACCCTCTCGACCTATATCCGCCCAAATCTAGTGATATTAAGCAACAATATGGCTACGCGATGGCGCTTCGCAAAGCCGGTTATTTACGCGATTCTCAGAGCGCACTAAAACAACTTCGAACAGCTAACGAAGAGCACCTTCTCTTTCATTTGGATTACCTGCGGGCAACCGCCAGCGTTGACAGTCCAACCGAGTTAAAGAGCGCTCTAGAGCATTCTCGTAAACTTTTCCCCGGCAACAGATTGCTCACCTTCCGCGAGGCGGAAGCGCTGCTGCAACTTGGCAAACCAAGAGAGGCACGTGAAAAGCTACAAATGCTAAAAGCGGTTAACCAAGGCGACCCGAGCATTCACCGAATGCTCGCACAGAGCTCGGCCGAGCTGCATATGCGAATAGACACCCACATTCACGAAGCCGACTTCTATCTCTATCAGGGCGCCACCAAACAAGCCGAAAAGCAGCTACGCACTGCGCTAGAAATTCCGGAGCTACAAGCACAAGAAAAAGCGCGTCTCCAAGCAAGCCTCGCGCACGTGATTCTGGTAGAAAAACGGTTAGAGAAACGCTAAGCAGGTTTATCGCCAGAAGCGCCGCTGCACTCTGATAGAATTCGCGCTCATTTCACCCGCACCTGTTTGTTTATGTCTGAAATCAGCTCATTAGAAAACCGAATTGTCCTCGTAACCGGGGCTGGCAGCGGGATTGGCAAGGCAGTTAGCCGCGCAGCCAGCCTAGCCGGCGCAACCGTGGTTCTGTGCGGTCGAACACAGAAAGCGCTGGAACAAACCTACGACGAAATTATTGCCTTGGGCGGTGTTGAGCCACTGATTGCGCCACTCAATTTAGAAACCTGTGGCTATGCAGAAATCAAAGCGATTGCCGATGCCATTGAGACGAGCTTTGGCCGCTTAGATGGACTAGTTATCAATGCGGCTCAACTCGGTGAGCACACGCCGATTAAGCTGGCCAGCCCACAAAAGTTTGCCAAAACCATCCACATCAATTTCAACTCGCATTTCCTTTTGTTGCACACCTTGCTGCCATTGATTGAGGCAAGCGAAGCTCCAGTTTGCTTGCTAACCGGCGACGAAGCGTCGACAGGGCGAGCTTTTGGCGGCGCTTACGGAATTGCGAAAGCCTCGCAAACCAGCTTGTTCGCGATGTTGCATGAAGAGATGGGTGATGATATTCGCGTTCACCGAGTTGAGCCAGGGCCTACTTCAACGAGCCTAAGACTGCAAACCTTCCCCGGTGAAGAAACCTCTAATCTCGCCTCTGCCGACTCGATAGCGAGGCTATACATCGGCGCGCTTGATGTGAATTGCCAGCTACAACGTGGCAGCGTTATTCGTCGCTAATCTGAGCGACCGAAGACTTAGCCTCAAGCGACTGACTCCACGCAGCGAGGGTTTTTAGACGACCCAGTCCATAGTAAAATCGACCAGATAGGTATCACCGTCGCGGTTGTTATAGCCTGTCATCTAAATCTCGTTTTGGATTTACACTTTATCTGGACTAGGCGAATATACGACTCAATGATCGCCGTACTGTTTATATGAAAATACAACAATTGATTCTAAAGCCACTCTGTGCGGCCTTCGCTGCCGCTGCGCTCAGCTCCTGCGCCACACTGTCGAACGAGCCAAGCAACACGGGTACTGAGCTTGGCAGACTACAGCCCTGCCCCAGCGCTCCTCATTGTGTGAGTAGTGACAGTTACGCGGTGGAAGAGAAGACCTCCGCCTACATCAAGCCGTTCGAGCTTGAGGGGCTACCCCACGTTGCATGGGAAGCAACACGCACACTCATTGAGGCCAGCGAAAGAACAAGCATTGTCCAACAGCGTCCAGGCTATCTTCACGCCGAAGTGGTTAGCCCCTGGAAATTTTACACCGACGACTTGGAACTGCGCCTTGACCAAAGCCAACGCGTCATTCACGTTCGCTCTAGCTCCCGAATTGGTTATTACGATTTTGGTGTAAACCGTGACCGGGTTGAGCGCTTACGCAGCGAGTTGCTAGCGAAAGGGCTAATCAAAGGCTAAGCCAGCAGCCAGTTAGGCTGACTGCTGCTGTCATCAATCCTAGCTACGGCCTTTACGCGTTACCGTGCGCTTGGCTGCCGGCTTAATCGCTCGTTGTTTGCTAGTACCAGCCGCACGACGCTGGCGTCGCTCAGTCAAGCGAGTTGTAGGTGCTTTAATTCGCTGTTCTGGGCTGTCATACCATTGCTGCGCCTGCTCTGGCTCAAGCGCAACCGACTGCATTAGTTGATTAACATGGCCACGATCTAAATCGACGAACTGCGAGCGGCTCATCTGCCTAGGAAGCGATACCGGCCCATAGGTTGTTCGAATCAAGCGAGAGACTACAAAGCCCTGCGACTCCCATAAGCGGCGTACTTCGCGGTTGCGGCCTTCACGCAAGGTACATTCAAACCAGCGGTTACGATCACGCCCTTCTGGGTTGTCTTCCAACATATCGTCGGTGTCTAGTGCAAAGCGTAGCGGACGCACATCGTCAAATGAGGCTTCGCCGTCTTCCAATTTAACGCCTTTACGTAGCGTTTCCATCACCTCAGCGGCGACATTGCCAAACACGCGGGTCGCGTAACGGCGAACAATCTGGCTGCTGGGGTGCATTAGTTTTTGAGCCAGTTCACCATTATTAGTAAACAACAGTAAGCCCGATGTGTTGATATCCAAGCGGCCAACAGCAATCCATCGCCCTGCTCTCAACGGAGGAAGGTTTTGAAAAACATTGTCACGGCCCTTCTCATCGTTGCGGCTAACCACTTCGCCTTCTGGCTTGTAGTACATAAGCACACGTGTGGCACCTGGCTTCTCGCTTGATACTCGCAGGGTTCTACCGTCCAAGGAGAACTTATCCGTAGGCTCAACCATTTGCCCAAGCTCAGCAGGCTTGTTGTTTACCTTGAGACGGCCTTCGGTAATCCAGCGCTCAACCTCACGTCGTGAGCCTGCGCCCATGCTTGCTAGCCATTTGTTAATTCGCTCTGCCATGTTAATCCTGTGAGGTTTCTAGAGGGTTTACTTTTGAGTCCACTTCCAGCTCTAGGTTGTCACCTAAAGCTGTTTTCCCGTCTGGACCGGCTAGGCCCGACATTGCTAAGTCGAGATCAATATTAATTTTGTCGATATCCTGGAGCTCGGCCAAACTAGGTAGCTGATCGAGCGCCTGCAAATTGAAATAGTCGAGAAATTCCTTAGTGGAACCAAACATCGCTGGGCGACCAGGCACTTCGCGGTGTCCAATCACCCTAACCCAGTTTCGTTCGAGCAAGGTTCTCATCACATTGCTGCTTACCGCAACGCCGCGAATTCCTTCTATCTCGCCGCGCGTAACCGGTTGCCTATAAGCAATAATTGCTAAGGTTTCCAATAATGCGCGTGAATATTTTCTTGGTTTTTCATCAAACAAGCGGACAACAAAGTCCGAGTATTCTTGGCGGACTTGCAAACGCCAGCCTGTCGCCACTTCACGCAGTTCAAATGAATGCACACGATAGCTCTCAGCTAGGCGACCCATCATTTTTCTCATCTCGCCCAGCGTAGGACGCACGTCGTCGTCGAGGCACTGCTGTAGAGCGTCTAGGCTCAACGGCTTGTCGCTAGACATTAGCAAGGCTTCAACTATCCGCTCAGCCGCAGTGAGCGCCAACTCAGTCTGGTCGCTCATTCTTGGGCAGCCTCACAACGTCGGACGTAAATACTCCCAAAGCCTTCGTTTTGGGAGAGCTTGATTAATGTTTCTTTAACCAGTTCAAGCACCGCCAAAAAGCTCACTACCGCGCCCATCCTGCCTTCATCAAAATCGAAGAG
>JBLHFB010000020.1:0-14935 GCA_047614865.1 Gammaproteobacteria bacterium
ATATAACAAGGCCTTTCACTCACTCACCCACTAACATACACAGGTTTTGCTATACACTTCATCAGGGTAAGTTATAGCCCAGAGGCCAACTTTCCTGATGTGATGGACATTCACCGCAGCTTCCGTTTCGGCAACTTAGTTGAGCTAGCGGTTACCGAATTGAGAATGCATCGCAGCCCTCACCCTTGTGGTGAAGGCAACTTCGGCGAACGCCAGTTGGTGGTTAAAAGCACCTGTGAAGCCCGCCACGAAACTCAAAGAACCTTATTGGGAATCGAACAAAAGCAATGGTTTATCGACACATTACGAAACACTAATGCCCAATGGCGCGTGGCCGCCCTACCCATTCCACTCTCCCCGATTGATATCGCCCAAGCGCCACCCAGCTTTTACGAAGCCGATCACTGGGACGGCTACACCATCGAGCGAGCCGAATTACTCTCTGCACTCAACGGCAGCAATAACCTCGTGGTTCTGGGGGCCGATCTCCACGCCTTCGGCGCTGCAACGCTGCTTGATGGTTACCCCAATGGGCCAGTGGTGGGCACCGAGTTCGCCACCAGCTGTGCGGCAGCCACACCAATCGCAAGCATCAATCCCCCTGCTAACGTCTTCCTGCAAAACGCCAACATCTTGGCAAATAACCCTCACTTCACATTTTGGGATGGCACGCGTAATGGTTGGCTAGAAGTGGAATTCAGCAAAACACAATGCAGCGTCGCAGTTCGTGCCATGCAAGCGCAAACACCAACCCCGAATCCGTCAATAGAACTAGCCGTATTTAATGTCGCTGATAGCAGTGCCACGATTACTCAGGCGGCAGTGGCTTAAGCTTATTTAAATCTATTAGTTAAAAGGGGTAATTGACTATTAGAAGTTCGCTTCAGATAGACTGACTAAATAGTTTGTGTTGCGCGGCTTAAAATACGTTAGTGACAAACCATTTGAAAAATCAAAATGTAGCAATAATGCCGAAAACAGGCATTGTGCGACAAAACTGAGCAATCCCTGTTGATCGTGGCTCTGCTGACTAATTATCGCTGAAAGAATTAAGTATGAATGACCAGAAAGAATGAATTTGGAGGCAATATCAGCAGCACGTTGATACTTATAAGTTTTACTTAGATCTCGTAGTAAAACTTATGAGCTTATATTTCGCAATTTCGGGTGCGATAGTGTCTTACTTCGCCACCAATGCCACAAACCCTCATGCAGAACTTGCACTTTATTTGCCTCTAGTTATGGGCATAGGGCTTTTTATGTTCTTTGCCATAGGTGCGCCGTTATCATGGGCCACCCGCAAGGATGTATTCAATATCAGGAATGAACTTGCTCTTGATGTATCACCTGAATTAGGTGTGCTTTCTTTGCTTCTTCTAATATTCTCTATCGTGCTTTTGATATGCATTGGCGGGCTAGCTTATGTTCTATTCTGTTCAGCGTTATAAGAGTAGCTTACAGTCGACGCACTTTCCGTCACCGGTGTCCGGTCGCTCACTACAGCTGGGCTGATGAGAAGAGGTTGAAAGGAAACAGAACGCTTTGATTAGAGCCTATCGCTCACGCGCGCTTACCCAATTCACTCCGCAACAACAATCTCATTCCGCCAACGCCCCTGCTCCGACGCTAGAACCTCTGCCAGCCATGGCAAGGTCTGCTGCATTTCAGCAGCCAAGGTCCACGGCGGGTTAATCACGTACAAACCGGCGGCGGTCATCCCAAATGCATTGCTGTCTGGAGCAGTGCCCAGCTCATAGCAGTGGATATTCTTGATGCCACTGCGTAGCAAGCCTTTCTCGATCAAATTGGCTTTCGAGCGATCTACTACTGGATACCAAATGGCGTAGGTGCCGGTTGCGAAGCGTTTATGAGCGGCGATCACTGAGTCAACAACCGTCTGATAGTCAGTTTTTACTTCGTAGGACGGATCTATAAGCACTGCGCCACGACGTTCAAGCGGTGGAAGCTTAGCGATCATTGTTTCAAAACCGTCGGAGGCGAACGCTTTTACTTTTCGTGGGTGGGCACCTGACTGGCGAATGGTTTGCTCTAGCAGTGGGAACTCGCTGGAATGCAGCTCACACAGCCACGCTCGGTCGCAATCACGCAAGGCGTCTAGGGTGAACCACGGCGAGCCGGGATAGCGTTGTAGTGAGTCTGGGTTTAGCTCTTTCAATAGCGCTAAGTAGCTTGAAACCGATGCTGGCAGGCTGCCTGCTTGGTTCCAGAGCTTTGCAACGCCTTGGAGATACTCAGCGGTCTTGCTGGCTTGCTCGCTTTGCAGATCGTACATACCAGCGCCCGCATGGGTGTCGACAATGCAGTACGGCTTTCCTTTGCTGTTGAGGTGTTGAAGAATCTGTTGCCAAACGATGTGTTTAAGCACATCGGCGTAGTTTCCAGCGTGAAAGGCGTGGCGATAACTGAGCATGGTTTAGAAACTCTTGGCGTGAATTAGGTACAGATACAAAAAAGGGCCGCGTTAGCGGCCCTTTTTTGATACTTGACTAAGTTAGCTTAGAACTTGCCAGCAGCCAAAGCCATCACGGTGTCACCACCAACCATTGCGTCGGCGCAAAGCGCTTTAACTTCTGGAAGCATACGGGCAGCGAAGAATTTCGCTGTCGCAATTTTCGCTTCTTTAAAGTCAGCATCTGGGTGGTTTTGAGCCGCTTGGGCCATACGAATCCAAGCGTAACCCAAGTAAACCAACGAGAAAGCACGTAGGTAAGGTACTGCACCACTTCCTGCATTGTCAGGCTCGCCGTCGGCCATAAACTGAGTTTGCATCCAGGTGGTTGCTTCTTTCAGCTGGGCAATGGCTTCACCCATTGGCGCTTTAAGGTAGTCAACGTCGTCACCTGCTTCTGCAATACACGCTTCAACGCGGGCGAAGAATGCTTTAGGCAGTGCGCCGCCTTTCATAAGAAGCTTACGACGGGCCAAGTCCATCGCCTGAACACCGTTGGTGCCTTCGTATAGCGCTAGGATCTTCGCGTCGCGGATGATTTGCTCAACACCGTGCTCAGAAACAAAGCCGTGGCCACCGTAGACTTGAACAGCTGTTGAACCGAGCTCGAAAGCTTGATCAGTACAGAATGCTTTTGTAAGCGGTGTGCCTAGTTCAAACCAATCTGAGGCTGCTTCACGCTCTGCAGGATCGTCAGAGCCATTTTTAATGTCTTCAGAGAGCGCGGTTTCGTATGCCATTACGCGAGAACCTTCGGTAACCGCTTTCATGGTTAGCAGCATACGACGAACGTCTGGATGCTCGATAATCGCGATCTCTTCGCCGCCTTTAAGGCCTTTACCC
Organism: Gammaproteobacteria bacterium; assembly: GCA_047614865.1. Lineage (GTDB taxonomy): Bacteria > Pseudomonadota > Gammaproteobacteria > JAPPPA01 > JAPPPA01 > JBLHFB01. The sequence goes on from JBLHFB010000020.1 coordinate 3,314, forward strand.
TGCTTACGGTCTTGAGCATAAGCAATCGCGTTTTGGGTGGCTAGCTCGCAAAGGCCCAGTCCTTGGACGCCCACCATGATGCGTGCTTTGTTCATCATCACGAACATGTTTTGGATGCCTTGGCCTGGCTCACCAACGATCCAGCCCTGCGCGTCTTCAAAAGACATGGTGCAAGTACCCGAACCGTGAATGCCCATCTTCTCTTCGATAGATACCGGCTTAACGCCGTTGCGCTCGGTAGATGCGCTTCCGTCGGCGTTCAGCTTGAACTTAGGCACAACAAAAGTGGTTAGGCCACGAACGCCCGCAGGGGCGTCAGATAGACGCGCTAGGACAAAGTGAATTACGTTGTCTGCTAATTCATGATCGCCGCCAGAAATGAAGATCTTGCCGCCGGTAAGGTTGAAGCTACCGTCGCCGTTGTCTACTGCTGTGGTTTTCACCGCACCGAGGTCAGTACCAGCCTGAGGCTCGGTAAGGTTCATTGTGCCGGTCCATTCGCCGTTACACATTTTTTCTAGGTAGGTTTCTTTAACGGCTTGAGAAGCGCTGGCTTCGATCGCTTCAAACGCGCCACCAGTTAGGCCTGGTACCAATGCGAAAGATACGTTTGCGCCGCAAACCATTTCTTCAACGGCTTTAGACAGTGTGTATGGAAGGCCTTGGCCGCCCCACTCTGGATCTGAGGCTAGTCCCATCCAACCGGCTTCGGCGTACGCTTTATAAGCGCCTTGAACACCGTCGGGGTAAACCACGGTAGAACCGTTATAAACACAGCCTTGCTCGTCGTTTGCTTGGCGCATTGGCGCCAGCTCGTTTTCACAGAACTTCTTAGCTTCGTAAAGAATACTTTCAACCATGTCAGGCGTTGCGTCCTGAAACTTTTCGAACTTAGTCAACTGGTTGATGTTCAGAACGTCGTTCAAAACAAACTGAATGTCACTTACGGGCGCGTTAAAAGTTGCCATATTGGGTCTTCAGGTATTTTTAATGGGGGCGTATTGTCGCCAAAATGACAGGCTTTGTCACGCTTAAGCGGCAACTTGATCAAATGCAGCTAACAATCACTTTGCGTTCATGCGCTGCAGTCCGGTGTTCCCACAAAAAAATCCCCTGCCAAGTACCCAAGCCAAGTTTTCCATTGACTATCGGGATGCTGATAGAACTCTGGGTTAGCGCGGTTCTTATATGGCCTGGCATGTCATCTGGCCCTTCCGAATCGTGGACAAACAAACTATCTCCGTCTGGCACTAAACGTCGGAAGAACGACTGCAAGTCTGTCTGAACATCCGGATCCCAGTTTTCATTCAATATCAGCGATGCGCTGGTATGAGGCACAAACACATTGCACAGCTTGGCTGTCGCGCTTATCTTTACTACCGACAAAACGTCGTCGCTTATGTCTATAAGCTCACGGCCTGCGGTTTGGTAGCGTAAAACTTGCTGTGTCAATTCTCAGGCTCAGTTAGCCATGATCAACTAAAACGTCGATCAACTTGCAACAAGGTGTCTTCATCCTTAAACAAAAATAACGTGATGCATGCTGCAAGCATCGGCCAAGCCGCAAAAAATAATAAATGCGCACCTTCAAACGGGCTGAGGTATTGATTAAATGACGATAGCGTTGATGCGCCGTGAAGAAACAGCACCAAGCCGTAACTAACGGTCTTCTTTATGCCAAGGAAAAACATCAGCAGCAAAGCCATCTCAGCGACCGCAATCGCGATAACAATCTGATGCCCAAGCCCCGATATGGCGTAAAACTTGTCGAAGATATTAGCGGCGTGCGCTGGGTTTACGAACTTATCGACAGTCCACATCACCATAACCAGCAACACGCTTACACGTAGAAGAAAGAGTGAATAAACGAGTTTGGTGCTTTTATCAATCATGGACGTCTCCGTTGGTGGATGAATCAGCTGAGACTAGCTAAGTAGAAATTCGGGTCGCAGCGGTCACAAGCCAATTGCTAGCGCTGTTCCGGCTACTTGCCGTAATGCCTATTACCCCCGAGCGTACGCCATCATGCGGATGAAATGCACTGTTTACCGACGCAATATACATTCATACAATCCGGCGATTTGGTAGGCTAGCGCTATCAACCCAGCGCCTACTATTCTTATGTCACCAGATCGCTTTCAAACCATTAAGCAAACGCTTAACCGCCGGCAGCCCGACCTACAGCTATTTCTAGATGAGGTTCACAAGCCACACAATATCGCAGCCGTGATACGTACCGCAGATGCTGTCGGTATGTCGACTATTCGTGCTTGGACGCCCGACGGCAGGCTGCGCATGCCAAAGCTTGCTGCGGGTGGTTCGCGGCCTTGGGTCAATCTAAAATTTCATCCTTGTCGTGAAACCATGATCGCTGAGGCTAAGGCCGAGGGCATGCAAGTGGTAGTCGCTCACCTCTCTAAAAGCGCTGTGGATTACCGGGAAATTGACTACTGCAAGCCCACTTTGATCTGCATGGGCTCAGAAAAACGCGGTGCGAGTACACAAATTGCTGACAATGCAGACCAGCACATCGTTATCCCTATGGTAGGAATGGTTGAATCCCTCAACGTATCCGTCGCCGCGGCTGTAATCATGGTTGAAGCGATGAATCAGCGGTTAGCAGCAGGTTCATATAACGAGCGAAAAATTTCTGATGAAGACTATCAACGTTTGTTGTTCGAATGGGCTCAACCAGTTGTCACTCGCTACTGCAAAAAGAACAAGCTTCCCTATCCGCCACTCGACGACGACGGTGACATCGCTAAAAGCGATCTCACTGGAAATCGGTACTCAGGCGGTTATGCAGAACACATTTCCGACTAAGCAATTCATGGCGCTGCAAACGATTCAACGGTTCGAGATTAACTCACAATCTGCTTTCGGCTTAGCGGAGATTACGCCACACAGTCTGAATGGCATCCTGATCGGGCTCGCAACCTCGGTAACCAGCGATCATGGCTTGAGTACATTCAAGCAAACCAATAGCACTGCACTGGCTACAGTTGTTCTCGCCAAGGAAACCGGACACATTAATTTGCTAAATTTTCGAACTGTATCGGTGACAAATCATCATTCGATGAGTGAAACCGGTCCAGGTTGTAATACTTGATATACGCTCTAACATCATTCGCCATTAGCTCACGTGTCGGCTGATGAACTTTGAATCTCCGGTCATGCTCTAAGCTCCCGAAGAATCGGTCTACCACCGGTTTACTCAACTAGAATAAACCTACTGCGCCGTTACCGGTGCCTGAATGCGTGTTGCTACTATTGTTTGCCGTGTTTCTGACTGCTGGAGGCGTTCTTGCTATTCGAACGGTTTAGGCGGTCGGAGTGTACTTGCGCCAACAGCGATAATGGCATTACTTCTTGTTTTGATAGTATTCATTATCATCAAGCAAGATCGTCCGCGTCGCGGGGTCATTCAGATCTATCAATTTAGCTTAGCTGACCTCTCAGAGGCCAACCCGCTAAGCGCTGAATAAATCAATCGCTGCTTGAACTGGTCCAAACGACCGCCGATGCTCATCGATCGGGCCGTTCTCCATCAACGCGTCACGGTGAGCTTTGGTGGGATAGCCTTTGTGTTTGGCAAAACCATATTGTGGGTGTTTTGCGTCTAAGGCGACGAGTTGGCGGTCACGCTCAACTTTGGCAAGGATTGACGCAGCGCCAATACATTCTTCTTTGCCGTCGCCGCCAATAATTGCTTCACAGGGAATCGTTACATCGGGGTTACGGTTTCCGTCGATCAGCGCCTTGCTTGGTGCGACCGCTAGCCCTTCAATCGCTCGCTTCATTGCCAGCATTGAGGCCCACAGAATATTAAGCTGATCAATTTCGCGAGGAGAGGCTTCGGCGACACACCAATATAGAGCCTTTTCCTTGATTTCAATTTCCAATGCGTCGCGTTTTTTTGCGCTCAGCTTTTTGGAGTCATTCAAACCACTAATCGGATTGCGCGGGTCAAGAATTACCGCCGCGGCAACGACGTTGCCAGCGAGAGGGCCCCGCCCTGCTTCGTCAACACCGCAAATCATTGGGTATTGGCGGCTACTAGTTCGAGCACGGCATCGGCGGCGCGTTCACTAGCATTAAGACGAAGTTGGTTGTGAATCGCTTGGAATTCATCAGCAACCGCATTCGCCTCTTGAGGGTTATCCAACAACTGTGAGACTTCTCTTACAACGTTTTCAACCCGAGCATCATCTTGCATTAACTCAGGCACTAGATCCTTCCCCGACAGCAAATTAGGCAGAGAAAATCGTGTGATCCTCATAAGTTTGAAGAATGTGATGAACCAAAAGGTGAGCGCAGATAGTTTATAAGCAACAACCATCGGACGTTTGAGTAGCAGTGCTTCTAGGGTAGCGGTACCTGATGCGAGTAGTACAATATCTGAAGCGCCCATTGCTTCACGCGACTGGCCATCAAGCACCGTGATTTGAGCGTTAGGCGCGTATGCAGCACAGGCTAGCTCAACATTTTCGCGGTTACCTTGGTTTGAGCATGGAACAACGAACTGAAGTTTACGCTCAGACGCTAGCTGAGAACAAGCTTGAAGGAAAATAGAACCAAGGCGTTTTATCTCTCCACCGCGGCTGCCTGGCAGCACTGCAATAGTGGTTATATCGCCTGCCAGTCCGAGTTGCTCGCGTAGTGCAAGCTGGTCGACGCTATCAGGCACTTGATCAGCCAATGTATGCCCCACGCAGACTGCTTTAAGACCATGCTGGTCATATATAGCGGTTTCAAACGGGAACAAGGTAAGCATCAAATCAACTGATTCAACGATTCCGAAGATGCGTTTCTCACGCCAAGCCCATACAGACGGACTAACGTATTGGACGGTTTTGATTCCAGACTGACGGAGCTCTTTCTCAATCCGAAGATTAAAATCGGGAGCATCAATGCCGATAAAAACGTCAGGAGGGTTTGCTTTAAAGTGTTGAATAACGCGTTTTTTTAAACCGAGCAAGCGAGGAAGGTGGCGTAGGACTTCGAAAATCCCAAAGACTGCCAGTTCTTCATATTCAAACAGTGTTTCGCAACCCGCAGCACGCATTTGCGGGCCAGTTACCCCTTCGATAGCCGCATCTGGGTAACGGGCCTTGATTGATCTAACTAGGCCAGCGCCAAGAATGTCGCCCGACGCTTCACCGGCGACAATACCGATTCTCACCGAATAATTCCACGGTTGGGGTTTTTCAGGAAGTCGAGCAACGGCTGAACAGCATCTTGCTCTGCTGCAAGCTCTTCGATCTGCTCAATCGCTTGGACTAGCTTAAGATTTGAGCGGTATAACGCGCGGTAAGCTTGCTTAATCCCACGAACCCCCTCTGCGGTAAACCCACGCCTCTTAAGCCCTTCTGAGTTAATTCCGCGGGGAACAGCCGGTGATCCGGCCGCTAGAATATACGGCGGCAAATCTTGCCCGAGGCCGGTATCAAAAGCGCAGAAGCTGTGGGCACCAATCCAGCAGAACTGATGTACCTTGGTGTAACCACCCAAAATAGCGTAATCACCCACTTTTACGTGGCCAGCCAAGGTAACGTTATTCGCAAGAATGGTGTTGCTTCCGACCATCACGTCATGGGCTAAATGCACATAGGCCATGATCCAGTTGTCATTGCCAACTCTGGTAATGCCTTTGTCTTGAGTGGTACCACGGTTGAAGGTACAGAACTCACGAATAGTATTGCGATCGCCAATTTCTAATCGTGTTGGCTCGCCCGCATATTTCTTGTCCTGTGGGTCTTCACCCAGCGAGGCAAACTGATAGATCTTGTTGTCACAACCGATTGTTGTGGGCCCGTTGATCACCACATGCGGGCCAACAGAGGTTCCACTACCAATTTCTACATCCGCGCCGATAACGCAGAATGGGCCGATAGTAACGTCATCGGCAATCTTGGCCGATGGATCAATTATTGCGCTGCTATGAATCTTAGACATGGCTTGTCCTTATTATTTTGATGCAGTTTTTAAGGTGGCGCTCGCCGCTAGTTCACCATCAACTTCTGCTTTTCCTTCAAAAACCCACAGGTTTCGTCTGTGCTTAACGATTGAAACCGTCATTACCAATTGATCGCCAGGAACAACGACCCGCCTGAACTTGGCGTTATCAATTCCAGCAAAGTAATACATCGCACCTTGAGCCGGCTTACCAACCGTTTTCATCGCTAACAGGCCGGCTGCCTGAGCCATGGCTTCGAGTATGGAAACCCCGGGAAATACCGGGTTATCAGGGAAATGTCCAGCAAACTGTGGCTCGTTATAGGTAATATTTTTTATCGCGACGACTGACACACCAGGAACAAGATCTAACACGCGGTCCACTAATAAAAATGGATAGCGGTGCGGCAAGCACTCTTGTATCTCTCGAATATCCATAGTGATGGACATGGTCAATCTCCGCCTTTGGCGAGTTGTTTCTCTAGCTGGGTTATACGCCGAGCCATTTTATCAAGTTGTTTAAATCGTGCGGCGTTCTTCATCCACGCGGCGGTGCCGTCATGCTGAACACCTGAAGAATAGGACCCAGGCTTTCTAATCGAAGTAAGGATATTGGTTCCGCCAGTAATAATGGTGCCGTCGCAAATAGTGAGATGGCCCGAAACCCCAGTACCACCGCCCAACATGCAGTTTGCACCGATAGTGGCGCTACCTGCAATTGCAGAGCAGCCGGCAATTACCGTTGCTCTACCAATTCTAGCGTTGTGACCAATTTGCACTTGATTGTCGATCTTTACGTGATCTTCCAAAACAGTGTTGTTGAGTGCACCGCGGTCGATAGTGGTGCTGGATCCAACCTCGACGTTGTTACCTAGCGATACACCACCCATTTGCGGGATTTTTTCCCATAAGCCATTTTCGGGCGCAAAGCCAAAGCCATCGGCCCCAATCACACTATTCGAATGAATAGTTACTTGGTGGCCCATCGTTACACCGTGGTAGATGGTTACATTCGGATAAATTCGGCAATCATCGCCAATCAGGCTGTTTTCTCCGACTACTGTATTGGCGCCAACGATACTGCGCTCACCAATGACTACCCCTGCGGCAACCACCGCGCCAGGGCCAATCGACGCGGTTTTTGCAATCTTTGCGGTTGGATGTATATGAGCAGCTTCGGATATCCCCGGCACTGGCCTTGGTGAGTCATCGAATAGCTGGGCTACGCGAGCATAGGTTGCGTATGGATTGGGGTGAATCAGAGCAGGCGTGGTACAGCCCTCGGCCATTGCGGGAGTCACGATAACCGCTGAAAGCGTTGTCGTTGCTAGATGGCTTTGATATTTCCGATTGGCGAGAAAGCCGATACACCCAGGCTTCCCCGCTTCAATCGGAGCAACACCAGTGATAATCACGCTGGCGTCACCTTGAACGGTAGCACCAACCTGTTCGGCAATTCCTGCCAAATTTCGGCTAGTGGGAATCATTACTTACCGTCGTATTCTTTCTGCAGACTTTTCAATACAGCTTCAGAAATATCAAGTTTTGGTGCGGCGAAAAGTACGCCGTCGGCCAAAATTAGATCAAAGCCGTTATCAGCTGCATAACGATTGATATGAGCAACAATTTTGCGTTGAATTTCTCCGCCTAAAGCCTGCTCTCGACGTGCGGCTTCTTGCTGCATGTCTTCAACATCACGCTGAAGGTCTTCGGCAGAACGATTCACAGCTTTCTTGACCTTAAACATTTCTTGCTGGAAGGCTTGGGCCTGCGCTGGCGTTAGACCGACAGACTCACGTTTTTCACGCGCTGCTAACTCTTCTAGGTCAGCTTTCAAGTCCTCCTGGCGATTTTTCAGGTCACGTTCACGGCTAGCAAATTCAGCGGTAAAGCTGTCTTGAGCGGCTGCAGTCTGCGGAGAAGCCGCGGCTACCGCCCGAATATTTACGACGCCAATTTTGTTTTCAGCTTGGGCTACGGTACCGCCAACGATAAGAGCCGCCGCGAGAGCAAGCTGAGAAATAGTACGGAATTTCATTTGTGGATTTTTCCTCGTAGTAGTTATTAGAAGCCAGTACCAAATGTGAACTGGAACTGATCGAGCCGGTCGCCCGGCTGGTCATTAAAGGGCTTAGCGTAGCTAAATTTCAGCATACCGAGAATCGGGGTTAGCCAGTAGAACGCTGCCCCAGCTGATGCACGATAGTTTTCTTGACTAATTTCGTCAATATCATTGAAGACATTACCCGCATCGGCGAACAACACTAGCCGTGTAGAGCGGTTGTTGTTTTTAAACGGCGTAGGCAAAATCAGCTCAGCGCGAGCGACTGTACGAATCGCGCCACCAAAGGTGCTACCGTTCGAATCTAACGGACCTAGTGATGACGCGCGGAAACCACGGACAGAGTCCGGGCCGCCGGTGAAATACCTTTCAAATGGCGGAATCGCGCGCGTGTCACCGTAGGAGTCGGCGTATGCTAAATTTCCATCCAGCGCAAGAGTGAATGGCCCCGGAAGGCTTATGTGACTCAACACGTTATAACTAGCGCGATAATATTCAAGATCACCAATGGGTGTCGCCAAGTTGATTCCGACGCTTTGGCGGGTTCCGCGAGTGGCGAAAATTCCGCGGTTACGGGTGTCCCTAGACCAACCTGCGTTGATCGAGATGGTGTCGAAGTTTGAGCCATGATCTAAGACGAATTCATTCACTTCATCCGAGCTAATCGTGAATAACTTCATCGCAGTGTTGCGATAGCCAAACCCAATATTCCACGAATTGTTCTCGCTTAATGGGAAAGTAAAACCTATCGACGCGCCAACGGCATCGGTAGAGAAGTTCGAGCTAATCGTCGTCGCTAGTGCGTCGCTGCGGCGATAGAAGGCAGAGAGCGTCCGGCCAATTCCGTCGTCGGTAAAATAGGGATTGGTGTGGGAAAAGTTAACGGAATCGGTGGTTTCAGTCCGGTTGACCGCCGCACTCACTCTTGAGCCGGTACCCATAAAGTTTGAGTGGGTAACGTTACCGTTGATTAGGAACCCTTGACCTTCGGAAAAGCCGACGCCGAACTGGACACTACCAGGAGCGCGTTCCGTTACTTGCACGACGATATCGATCATATCGTCGATACCGGGAACTGGCACGGTTTCTACGCTAAGGTCTTCAACATACGGCTGACGACGCAGACGTGACTCGGAACGCTGCAGGCTTTGCTGTGAGAACCAGTCGCCTTCCAGTAACCGCATTTCGCGGCGGAACACGTAGTCGTTAGTCTTTTCATTGCCGGTAAATTCAATTCGGCGAACATAAACCCGCTTCTTTGGCACAACCTGGTAAACCATGTCGACGGTTTTTTCTTCTTTATTGAGCTGTGGTCGTGGGATAACATCGGCAAAAGCGTAACCTTGGTTAGACAAGGCATCAACCATTAGCTTTGAACCAATACGAACAAATTCACGGTTAAATACCGCACCTTCGCGGTTAAGCACTAAATCGCGTAGCTGGCTTTCTTCAAGTATTAGTGCGCCGACAAAGCTAACTTCACCAACTTTGTATTGTTCACCTTCAGTAATGTTAACGGTGAGATACATATCTCGCTTGTCTGGAGACACCGACACCTGAACACCTTCGATGCCAAACTCAATGTAGCCACGGTTTTGATAGTAGGAATTTAGAATTTCCAAATCGCCACCAAGCTTTTGCTGTGAGTATTGGTCGGCTGACCCGATTAACGTGCCCCAACCGCTCTCTCGCTGCTGGAAATTCTCCAATAGCTCGTCATCTGAGAACAGTGTGTTGCCAATAATATTGACCTTTTGAATGGTGGTAACTTTTCCTTCGTCGATCTCCAGCAATACTTTTACACGGTTACCCGACTGGTCTTCAACTGTTGGCACGATGGTAACGCCATAGCGTCCATTCGAATAATATTGGCCACGGATTTCTTGGGAAATTTGATCCATCAAAGAGCGACGAAACATCCGTCCTTCTTCTAAGCCTGCAGCCGCCAAATTTTTCTTCAGCTCATCGCCACCAAGCTTCTTAGCGCCTTCGACTTCGATCACAGACACCGTAGGACGTTCGACAACCGTCACTATTAATGTGCTGCCGTCACGAGCTAGCGACACGTCGCTAAAAAAGTCGGTGTTGTAGAGAGCACGGATCGACGCCTGAGCATTTGCAGGGGTAATCTGGTCGCCACTGTTGATCGGCAGATAGTTCAAAACCGTACCGTCAGTGATACGTTGAAGACCTTCAACCTCAATCTTGTCGATGGTGAACGGTGCGAACGCTTGAGCGGCACCGCTGGTGCCTACAATAAGGCCTCCAGCAACAACTACAGCACGAAAAAAACGTAACAAAGGGCTACGCATAAACAAAAACTCTTCTAGGCCACCGCTTACGCGGCAGCAAATAATTAAAGCAAACGGGTAATGTCGTTATAGAAAGCTACCGTCATGAGGCAAAGGAGCAAGGCTAGACCGATTTTTTGACCGACAATTTGAACACGTTCAGATACGGGGCTGCCCTTCACCATTTCGACGACATAATACAGCAGGTGACCACCATCAAGAACAGGCACAGGTAAAAGATTGAGGATGCCAAGATTTAAACTCACCATCGCCAATATTCCTAGGTAGAAAACCAAGCCGGCTTGGGCTGCTTGGCCTGCTATATCAGCAATTTGGATTGGTCCTCCAATATTCTTTACGGAGACCTGACCACTCAACATTTTGCCAAAAAATGCAAAAGTGAGAGTTGTTGTGCTCCAAGTCTTCTCAATCGCTTTTGGGATTGCGCCAAAAACCGAATAACTGGTTTCAGCTCGGTGACGCTCAAGCCTAGCTCTGAAGTCGTCGCTGACGTGTGGGCCCACTCCAGCGAACCCTAATACGCGACCATCCGGGGTTGTTTTCGCCTTAGGAATTAGCGTCAGCGTTAACCGCTGTCCTTGACGCTCGATGTCGACCAAGCTCGACTTGTTTGCCCGCTCTTGAATCAACTCAACCAAGTCAGTCCAATTGGACACAGGGACACTATCGAGCGTCAATATTCTATCTTGCGCTTCAAACCCAGCGAGCTGCGCGGCGCTATCAGGTACAACTTGGCCAACAACCGCAGGAAGGCTGGGACGCCACATCGTGAGGCCCAGCGCGTCCATCAGCTGGCTTGGCTCAGGACTGTAATTTTTTAGTGGAACAACAACATTTCTTGCGCTGGCAACCAACTCGGCCGAGGGCGTTCCTACGGTATCCCCGGACACAAGGGAAAGCTCCAATTGCGCGTCTTCATATAGCGCCGAGATCAAGCCCAAATGCGCTTCTTCCCAAGTATTAACAAGGTTGCCGTTAACACCAATAATACGCTCGCCACTTTCCACGCCTGCGGTCGCGAATGGACCATCTTGAGGTAGATCGCCGACTACCGAATGGATGCCTGGAACACCCATCACAAAAGTGCACCAGTACAGGACAACCGCTAGCGCAATATTGATTGCTGGGCCTGCGGCCACAATCGCGAAACGTGCAAAAACCGACTTGTTGTCAAAAGCGCCATCAGCGTCTTCTTCGGCAACCTCAGTGCCGTGGCCAACCATGCTGACGTAGCCGCCAATCGGAAGCGCTGATAACGTGTATTCGACACCGTCCTTAGCGGTCCGTGACCAT
>JBLHFB010000021.1:0-14934 GCA_047614865.1 Gammaproteobacteria bacterium
CCTGCGCCGCCATTGGGACAGTTCGTCGAGTCACGTCTAAGAGAAATCAGCCAGCGATAACTCCTCTTGGCTAGAGGATGTGCTGCTATATCCCATAGCGAGTACACAAAGTCTTGGTTTTATTGCGGAATGGACGCTGGCCACGGGGTCTGCATGTTTTCTAAAACGAAGGCTCACAGGCCTTAGCCTTTAGGCGGTCTCGGGAGTAACACCGCTGTTTTGGCGATATAATCTGCATAGGCTTGCTTGCCTTCGAAGCGGACTTTCGCTTGCTGATCCAATAGCGGAATGCCACTGACTTTAGTCAGTAGCAAGTATACAAAGATTGGAGAAATAAGGCATATATACTGCCAGCCACTAAGCACTGGGAAGGCGATTATTGCTACGCCTATCCAAAGAGTGATCTCACCAAAGTAGTTGGGGTGTTGCGACCAAGACCATAAGCCGCTGCTGATAAAGCCACCTTTGTTGGCAGGGTCACGACGCCAAACACGCTTCTGTGCATCAGCAATTGCTTCGAAGCCAAAGCCCATAATCCAGACTGCACTGCCTACCGCGGCGTATATGCCGAGCGGAGCCGTGGCTCCTGATGTCATCGCCGCTAAGGCTGTAGACATCGTGAATAGGACCCACAGGCCTTGGATAGTCCAAACATTGAGGAAGCGGAAGAAATTCGGCTTCAAATCGTCGAAGCGAGAGTCTTTGCCGTCTGACTTCACCCGAACAAACAGAAACGAACCCAGGCGAATTGCCCAAACCAAGACCATAGAACCGAGGATTACGGTGCGAGGCTCGCCCAAGCCAGCCATCGCTAGCGCAAATACCGTAATTGAGATATAGGTAATACTGCCAGTCAGGTCAAAGTAATGTTCGGTCTGTTGAGCGTAGGCCGGAATAAAAACCAGCCAGTTGATTCCATAAGCAAACAGGCCGCATAACACCATAAGCGGCATACCGTTCCAAGTCTCGCCACCCTGAGATCCTGCCAGGGCCACGGACATGCCAAGTGCGAACACCACTAGGGTGATTAGTAACGATTTAATCATAGTTTTAGCCTGGGTCTTTAGGGGGGTTAGGTACTCGGTCGAGAGTGGGCTGCGGGTGCAGATATTCAAAGCGTGGTATTTGCACGCCTTCGATGGTCACCGAATCTTGAAACATAGCAAGCGGGCGGACCCAATATCCGCCGTCGCCATATTGTGGAATATACAGCGCCATATCTTCGTAAGTTTCAGAGTGCTTGGCTGTTCCAATCAGCTGGTATAGCTGGCCTTTATAATGCCGGTAAAAGCCTAGCTGTAAATCTTCCATCAGCTACTAAAGCCCGACAACAAAACTAGCAGTGGTGGTTGTGCTGCCGCCGATATTGAGTGTTTGGATGTTCTTTGCGCCTTCAATTTGGTAGTCACCGGCCTGGCCGGTTACCTGCTTGGCGCCGTCCAAAATCATGCGGATACCGGTCGCTCCTACGGGGTGGCCTACCCCGATTAATCCGCCACTGGCGTTAATCGGCAGGCGACCACCCAGTTTGATGGTCCCATCTTCTACTGCCTTCCAACTTTCGCCGGGAGCGGTGATTCCCAAGTGGTCAATGGCCATGTACTCGGAAATGCTGAAGCAGTCGTGTGTTTCAACGCCACTCAGGTCAAACACATCGTTGATTCCAGCCATCTTACGAGCTTCCTCGGTAACTTGTGCCACGTGTGGAAATATCAGGCTTTGGTCTTTGCTGTCGGCAACTTTTTCAGCCAAGGGCATTCTGGCCACCCGGTAGCTCCAACCTTTTAAACGAGGTATTTGGTCTAGTGACTGGCCGGTGCGTTCGGCGTATCGCTGAGCAGCAGCCTGTGTAGCAATAACAATAGATGCAGCGCCATCGGTTACTTGACTGCAATCTGTGCGGCGTATGCGGCCTTCAACAATCGGGTTCAACTCGTCGTCACTGCTGAAGCTTCCTTCAGGGAATTCCCAGCCGCGGGTTTGCGACTTTTGGTTACGTCGCGCATTGGCGAAATTATTTTCTGAGATCGCATGCAGATGTTTGTGATCGATTCCGTAGCGACGGTCATATTCGTCAATCAGATCCGAGAATTGAGAAGGCCATACAAATTTAGCGGTTTGTGCTTCGTGCCCGGTCCACGCGGCCGGCGCAAGAAATTCTCCAGCTTGTCCGCCAGGCACATTGCGCATTAGCTCAACACCGAGCACTAAGGCAGTTTCATGGAACCCAGCTGCCAAGTCGGCTATTGCCGCCATGGTCGCAACGCTACCGGATGCACAGGCCGCTTCGTGCCGATTTATCGGTTTATTACGCAGCCCAGGAACAACTTCAGCCAACAAGCCACCCAGATGAGCTTGTCGAGCAAAGAGCTCGCCAACAAAATTGCCAATGTGGGCAACATCAATATCTGAACCCTCAAGCTTGCACGCTGCCAGCCCGCCTTCTGCAGCCTCTTTAATTAAGCCGGCGAGGTCGATCCCTTCCCGCGTGTAGTTACGGGAAAAATCGGTCTGATAACCGCCTAGGACGTATATGTCTTTCATTGCCAAACCTTACAGAGCTGCCCAACAGGCGTGATAACCCAATGGTACCCGTTGGGGAATGATAATGCGTGCGACCGGTTCATTTTCTAGCTGCTGAGCATCGAGAATACGGCACTCAGATTGCCGCTTGATTTCGTCATAAACAAAACTCAGTAAGTAACCGTCGTCTTCGCTTTGTGAGTTATGGCGTGGCGCAAAAGGGGCCTCGCTGCCGTAGCAACCGTCGCCAAAGTAATGGTCCACGCGCTTACCACTTGCAGGGCTGTACTTGGCGATCCCGGTGAACTCCAAGGTGTCGGTCTCAGGAATAATCATGTTGTAAGTAAAGTCGGTTTTGGTGCCCATCTCAAATGCGTTGATGGTTGGAAATTCTGTATTGAGATCGTCCAACTGCTCCTCGCTGCATTCACCGGTCTTCAAGTCAAAAATCCAGCGGTGCATTGTGGCGCGAAGCTGGAGGTTTTTCATTAAGCGACCTAGCTCTGTGTCACTAGGGTCGCGTTTGGGCACAGGCTCCGGCGTGCGGCAACCTTCCATAATAATCTTGTCGCCCTCTTCCCAGCTGTTGGTGATGTGGTAGATATAGCATGGCTCGGCCTCAAACCAGACGATCTCATCGGCCCCACCAAAGCGTGGCACCACCGCAAAGCGTGACGGCGTATCGCGGTGGAACTGCATCTGCCATTTGCCGAGCTTGGCTGCTTCAGGGTTATGAAACACCGGCAAGTCCATCAGGATGGAATAGTTAGTGGTAAACGCCATGTCGTGCGGGAAGCGTTCGCCGGGTAGCTCAACTGGGATCCAGTGAATCAGCTGACCCGCTTTCGAGACCACGCCATAGTGCATATAAGGTGCTTTCGGGCCGTAATGGAACACCAACATTTCGCCAGTCTTTTCATCCACCTTAGCGTGTGCAGACAGCGGCAAGGCCTTGCGATCGTTCGCCCAGTTGCGCGGACCTAAGGTTTCCAGCGTAACCGGATCCATCGCATAGGGTATGCCTGCTCTATACCACAGAGCGATCAGTTCGCCATTGAAGGCAATTACGTCGGTATTTGCGGTGTCTTTTATCGGACCCAGCGGGCTCTTAAAGTCGGGTTCAATAAGGCCGCCATAAAGTGACTTGTTCGCCTCCCGCTCAGCCTGCAATCCGGCAGTTTGAACCCAGCGGTTACGGTAGCTCGCTTTGCCATCTTGAAAGTGCATCGCGTGCATCATGCCGTCACCGTCAAACCAATGATGGCGGTCGACACGCGGTTCGAACTGAGGATTGGGTGAGTTGCGTGCAAATACGCCGCTAAAGTCCTTGGGAATTTCACCAATCACCTGCATATCGCTAAACGTCGATTCCTCCGCTATCGGCGCATATTTGCCTGTTAGGTAAGGGTTGTCGGCATGCTTTTTAAATCCTGCAGTCATTGGTTTCTCCTAGCGACTAATCGCCAAATCGATAATTGAAGTCAAGTGCCCAGGTTGGGCTATCGGGCGTTGAAATAGTGACGATATTGCCGGTCAAACGGGGTTGATCGAGAATAATCGAACGTTCTTTCTCACTGGTCAAGTTCTTAACATTGAGTATCAGTGACCAAGGGTTGTTCACTGGTTTCAGACCGATCCGCGCATTGAACTTTGTAACCGCCTCTTGAAAGCCTTTTTCATCAAGGTCAGCGTCGAGGTATTGCTCTCCCTGATAAAGCACGTCGAACCCGGTTACTAGTCCGTAGTTCTCGGTCAACGGGATATTATGTTGTATGTAAACGCTGCCAGAAACTTTGGGAGCGAACGCCACTGTCCTACCCGCAAGGTCTTGGAAAGAAGCGCCCGCGACTGGGTCTCTAGGGGTTTCAAATGGACAGTCTTCGGGGCCACTTCCTGGCTCGTTTTCTGCCGGAGCAGATGCACAATCAAACTCCGAGTAGGTAGCGTCAACAAAACCCACGCTGCCACCCACCGTTAAGCCGTCGACTGGTGGAAGCCACTGCACATCCATTTCCAAGCCTTGAGAAATCACTGCGGCGGCATTGGCAATGCTAAAGGTTGAACCATTAAAGCTATTGACCTGGAGATTCTCAAATTCGGTTCTGAAGGCGGTCGCGTTGAGCATAACGCTGCCTCCGGCCAAGCGCGTTTTTATTCCCATCTCGTAGGACTGGGCTGTTTCAGGCTCAAACTCTAGATTTTCGGGTGAGTATTGTGCCGACACACCGCCACTTTTAAATCCGCGAGCAGTATTGGCAAATATATTGATTCCTTCAGTTACCTCATAGCTAATGGCGATTTTGGGTGAGAGGTCGCTCTCCTTCTGAACGATAGTAACTTCGTAGTCGACCTGCCCCTGAGTTGGAGGAAACACAAAGGCGCCTTCGCTGGCTTTAGAAGCAAGAAAAGCTTTGCGCGATTCGACGCCGTATCTTCCTCCAATTAACAAGTCGAGCCGATCAGTGATATTCCAGTTGGCTTGGAAAAATACGGCATACGACTCTGTTTTACTGTTGTTAGAGGAATCAAGAAACTCTGTCACTGAACCAGCGCCAGTAGCTCCTGGATCAATCGGCAAACCGGTTCCGGTAGTTGGGTCGGGTGGGCCATTGAATGCTCCTGCGTCTATGTAATCCTGCAGTGCGGCGGTGTCACCGTGTAAACGTGAGGTCACATTGAAATCAGAGAATGAGCCGAAAACTCCAAAGATGGTTTGCATTCCTTCACCCAAGCCAAACCAGCCGGGGGTATCAAAAGCGAAACGATTCTCTAAGGTGCTTATTTTGTATTGCTCGGCATCGAGCGACTCAATAAAAACGAAATTGATCGGCGAGAAGTCAGCGTCCAATGCATAAGGTGTTTCGACGAATGAGGTCGCCGCGACCGCGGTCATTTCAACACCACTAAAGATCCCAAAATCGCCGAGATCTTGAATATATTTTACTGAGAAGCTCTGAGTTTTTCGGTCCGAGAACGTCGGGTCGTCTTGCGATTGTATGCCGTTAAATTCGTCAGCTTCCGTTGCCGGGTCTTTCTCACGAAACTCAGCCAATGACTGTTCAGTGGCATCTTGAATTTGCCAATCGGTACCATTGGTTTTGCTTTGTGCCGTCCAAAAATTAAAATTCAATTCTGCGGTATCGCTTACCAGCCAACGGGTCTTAATCCTAAAGCCAAAATCGTCTACACGGTTTGTTTCTCGGCGAGTGGTGTTGTAAACACCGGTTTCCCTCAATCTGGCACGAAAGGAGATTCGGGCAGCGAGCACGTCATCTAATAGCGGAAAACTAAAACCACCCTCTACACGCTTCTCGTCGCGAGAACCCAGTGCGAGGGTTATATTGCCACCCTGTTCAAACTCTGGCCCTGCCGTGGTGAAAGCAAGTACACCAGCAATAACGTTTTTGCCAAACAACGTTCCCTGGGGGCCACGCAAAACTTCCAAGCGTTCTAAATCAAAGACGGGATCATTGGTAAAACTGGCCCGTCCGTAGTAGACATCATCTACCGAAATGCCTACTGATGATTCTAGTGCGCGCCCAAGCGGCGGCGTGCCGAAACCACGAATAGTAATATTCGGCAGGTAGGAAATTTGGTTGCTAAATTTTACGTTGGGGGTGTATTGAACTAAGTCAGATACTTCGGTAATCGCCGCGGATTTGGCAAGCTGCCCCGAGATAGTCGACACCGACGCTGGAATTTCTTGCAGCGTTTGCTGTGTTTTGGTTGAGGTGACTACAATCTCTTCAATCACTCGACGATTAGAAGCCTCTGGCTTAGCAGGTGTGAGCTCGGGCTCGCTCTGGGTATCATCAGTGCTTTCTTGACTAACTGCCTTCTCAACGCCTTCTGAATCCATCGACTGGCTCTCAGCGGCTTGCTGGTTATTTTGTTCGTCATCATTAGCTGTAGTAGCTGGCTTTGCTGGCTGTTCCTCAGCTTGAGCTTGCTGCTGATCTTCTGGTTCGTCGTCAAACAGAAAGTCCAGCTCATCTGCGACCGCCATTGGTGCTTGCGTAAGCAGCCCAAAAGCAAACGCTCTTGCGAATAATTTCATTGTGTCTCCTAGCGTTCTTAGACGCATTGGTGCAGTAGCTCTCGCGATGTCGAAGTTATTGTCTATGAGCTCTTCTGACGACACGCACTTAATATATACAGATGTACGCTGAAAATCTACCGTTGTAAAAAAGGATTGTCCTTTGGGGATAGCGGATATACGTTTTGCTTCTTTGACTGGATGTAGCGAAAGACGTTTAAACTCTGCCAATGGAATCACGCCGAACAAGACTAGATCGCTTTTTGAAGAAAGCCCAGCAGCTTAACGGAACTCAGACTAAAACACTGCTCGCTCAGAAAAGAATCAGACTAAATGGGAGAGTTGCCAACTCAGGACAGGACGTCGTCAACCAGTTTACGTGGGTTCAACTAGACGGAAAAACCCTTCAGAAACGTGACGCCGTCTACATCGCGCTAAATAAGCCGCTAGGAATTGTGAGCGCTACGCTAGATGCAGAGCATCCAACGGTGCTGAATCTAATTGATCACCCACAGGCCTCAGATCTTCATCTTGCGGGTCGCTTAGACAAAAACAGCACAGGGCTGGTGCTACTGACCAACGACGGCACTTGGTCACGTGCTTTGTCTTCACCTAGCAGCAAAGTGCAAAAAACTTATCAGGTAACGCTGAAAAATCCGCTTACAGAGGACATGAAGAAGGCTTTTGCAGCCGGTATCTACTTCCCTACCGAAGGCATAACCACGCTGCCTGCCCGCTTAGAGATTACTAGCAGCCATACCGCGACGGTGGTACTCAGCGAAGGCAAGTACCATCAACTTAAGAGGATGTTTGGGCGATTCAGAAACCCTGTACTGGGCATCCATCGCTGCCAGATAGGCAGCTTAACGCTGGATGAATCATTGGGCAAAGGCAGCTGGAGACTGCTGACAGTTGACGACTTGAAAACCCTAGCCGCGCCCTACGAATCTATAGCAGAGCATATTTAGCGGCCAAAGAAATGCCGTAAGTAACGTTTGTGGAGTTGCTCTACGTCTACCAATACAAATACGTCCGCACAGCGAAATCCAGGGTCCCAGCAAGGCTCACCACAGATTTTCGCGCCCATACCAACATAGGCCTTTAGCAACGGAGGCAGCCGCAACGCAGTCACATTGCCACTGTCTCCCGCTCGAGGCACTTTAAGCTTAGGTTTAGTCCACAGCTCTTGTGGTGCAGCGTACTTAGTCAGCAGACGATCTGATATCGCATGGATCATCTCCATACCATCTTGTGCATTAATGCTCGCGCAGCCAATCAAGTAACGATAACCGCGTCGGTTCATCTGCTCGCCAATGCCCTTCCACAGCATGCCCATCGCTGCGCCATTGCGATAGGCCGGGTGAACGCAAGTACGCCCTACTTCCAAGCGACCGCCTTCTAGCTTTAAGATCGGTGAGATATCGAACTCGTTAGCCGAATAGAACCCACCTACCGCTTTAGCTTGTTGGTCATTGAGCAAGCGCGTGCTACTAACCAGGTCACCATTGTCGTTGTCCCACACCAGTAAGTGGTCGCAAAATGCATCGTATCTGTCGATATCCAGCCCCAGGGATGCAGAAGGAAGTAGTGCTCCCAACTCTTCTGCAAACACTTGATAGCGTAAACGCTGAGAACGGCGTAGCTCGTCCTCGTTTCTTGCTAGCCCCACTGAATAGCGACCGTCTGCCGCTTGAGGGTTGTTTGCTTGTAATGCACTCATGGGGTGCTCCGTTATGAATTTAACGCAGCTTGACGATCTAGCGTGACCCTGAGATGACGGTTCAAATAAACTTTTGCTGCAGTACCGGCACAAAAAAGTCCAGCACTAGACGAGTCTAGGCTGGGCTCTAAGGCTTAACTTTGACTAGCCCACAACATGCCCAGACAACTTAAACCCTACTTAGCGCGAACAGCACTACCGCCGTTATCAGCAAAGGTGTGACGAACGCAGATGTTAGTCCAGCGCCGAGCGTAGGAGCTGGTATATTTATGGAAATAGTACGCAATTGCCAGACTAATTTGAATGGCTTAGCTGTCATGCTTTCGCTCGTCGGGCAGCTCCCAATTGGAAGAAACGCCTTAATGTCCGGCTTGTCTATTAAGGAGCTTTAGCTAGCTAATGATCGCGCTACTGCTGCCGACAATCTCCAGTCTTACGCCCTTTTATCCAACTGAAACATCTCGCCCGCGGGTAAAGTCGGGACCCATACTGAGTTAGACTGACTGAAATAACGGAGTAACAAACTTTGAAAAGCTACACCCTAAACATTACACAGAATTTCAATGCACCTATATCTGAGGTTTTTGCGATTCTGTCAGATCACAACCAGCTTTCACGCACCCTTGGCGTTCCCGTAAAGCGAATCAAAGACGGCAAGGGCTCCCCGAATGGCGTTGGCTCTGTTCGCCGCCTTGGCCCAGCACCCATTGGCACCCAAGAAACCGTAGTGACGCTAGAAGCTGATCGCCTTATCGAGTACAAAATCACCAAGTTTGGCGGGCCGATTCAAAACCACCACGGTCGCCAAACATTTTCGAAAACCGACAACGGCTGCAAGCTAAGCTGGGAAATCACCTTTTCTTCATTCCCAATAGTCGGGGACGGAATTGCAATGGCACTTGAAGCAGGGATCAAACGTGGGTTAGCGGCTCTCGCTAAACGCATGTAGTTTATCTGCGGCAGCCAAACTGCACGCTAAGATGCGTGGCTTAACTAGAACGCATCGACGCCAGTAAGGCTTTCGTGGATAGCCATCACGCCAGCCGTTGCGGCTATGCCAGCAAATACGGTGAGAATATCGAAGCCTACCGCAACGGGTGCGTGCTCCTTAGCCAGATTAAAACGTTTCGCCATAATCACGCTAACCACGGCGAAGAAAAGAAATCCTGAAAACAGCATTACCGAGGCCAAATCGGCATTCATTAATAGATGAACTATCGCCCAAAGCTTAGTTGCGGTCATCATTGGGTTTTTAATCAGACGACGAATGTTGTTGGGAATATAGGCCGCCGCAAGCAAGATAAATGCACCCGGCATCAACACGTAAGCAAGGTGCTGCATCTGAGGAATTGGGGAGTATAAATAGACCGACTCTGCATTCGCATTGCCCCAAAAAATTAAGCCAAAACCGACTGCAATTACTACCGAATACAGCCCTTTATAGGCTTGGCTCGCCTATTGATTCGATTAGGCTGCCACGTAGCCCAGTTGCTCTAGGCAGGATATGCCCCGCGCAAAAGATTAGCATGCAGACTGCAAGTGCAATCATCTATGCCGCCTGCACTGGAATTACGTTTTCGGTACCCGTAACGATATTGCCATCACCCATATAAACTAGTGTCGGCTTCCAATTGGCGGCTTCTTCCGATGACAGGCCCACATAGCTACAAATAATCACGATGTCGCCTGCACCGGCTTTATGAGCCGCAGCGCCGTTAATTGAGATCACTTTGGAGCCCGCTTCTGCACGGATAGCATAGGTGCTGAAACGCTCACCATTGGTGACGTTATAGATATGTAGCATTTCGTTTTCTAAAATGCCGGCCATTTCCATCAAATCGCTGTCGATTCCACAGGAGCCTTCGTAATCAAGCTCAGCATGGGTAACGCGGGCACGATGGAGTTTGTTTTTAAGCAGGGTAAGTTGCATGACTAAAGTGTTATTTCTAGGTTGTCGATCAATCGGGCTTTACCCAAACGGGCAGCGATAAGTACTACCAGCAGTCGTTCGGTGTCCTTTGCAGGTTCCAAATCATCGCGGTAGCAAATGGTTAGGTATTCCGGCTCAAATCCGGCGTCAGCTAGCTTCTGTAACGCTTGCGCTTCCACAACACGAAAAGTATAGCCGCTGCGTTCGCGGTTTTCAGTTAGCTCTTGCTGAACAGCTTGTAGAATTTGGTACATCCGAGGAGCGATTTGCCGTTCGGATTCGGTGAGGTACTGGTTGCGTGAGCTTTTGGCTAAACCGTCATTTTCACGAACCGTTGGCACGCCGACAATTTCTACCGGAATACAAAGGTCTCTCGCCATCCGCTTGAGTACCGCAAGCTGCTGATAATCTTTGGTGCCAAAACAGGCAACGTCAGGCTGAACAAGGTTAAACAGAATATTCACGACGGTAGACACTCCGTCAAAATGACCTGGGCGTGATGCGCCGCAATGGTCATTGGTAATCTGTGGAACCTGCACACGAGTTAGGTCTTGCTGGCCGAAGGGATACATCTCAGCCGTTGTAGGTACAAACAGAAGATCACAGCCAGTCGATTCTAGGCGTTCGGCATCTGCAGCTAACGTACGTGGGTAACCGTCAAAGTCTTCGCCTTCGCCAAACTGTGTGGGATTAACAAAGATGGTTGCGACAACCTTATCCGCGCGCTCGCAAGCTTCTGCCACCAATGCAAGATGGCCACGGTGGAGGTTTCCCATGGTCGGAACAAGCGCAACACGCAGGCCTTTTGCCTTCCACTGTGTGACTTGAGCACGCAGCGCAGCGATTGAATCTACAAGCTTCATCGAGATCCAGCGCTAGCCGCCAAAGGTGTATTCAGGCGCAGGATATTCACCGCTTTTAACCGCATCAACATAAGTTGAAAACGCTTCAATAATGCTGGTGTTACCTTCCATAAAGTTTTGTACAAAACGCGGTTTCCAGCCAGGCAGTACGCCTAGTACGTCATGCATTACTAGTATTTGTCCATCGGTATCTGGGCCTGCGCCAATTCCAATCACAGGGACTTTGGCATTGGCAGAGATTTCAGCAGCAACGCTATTGGTTACGCACTCAAGAAGCAGCATGTCAGCGCCCGCTTCTTCAAGAATGCGAGCGTCTTCCTTCATTTCAGCAGCCAGTTCTTCGTCGCGGCCCATCACTTTAAAGCCGCCCAGCTTATGAACGTATTGCGGGCGAAGCCCCAGATGGGCGCAGACTGGAATGCCGCGAGCAGCAAGGTATTCAACGAT
Source organism: Gammaproteobacteria bacterium (assembly GCA_047614865.1). Classification (GTDB taxonomy): domain Bacteria; phylum Pseudomonadota; class Gammaproteobacteria; order JAPPPA01; family JAPPPA01; genus JBLHFB01. Next base: position 11,520 of record JBLHFB010000021.1, read on the forward strand.
ATCTGCTTGCAGCGAGTTGCCTTCAAGCTTGACCATTTGCGCTCCACCCTCTTGCATCAACCGAGTGGCATTGACAACCGCTTGATCAAGCGTGGCGTAGCTCATAAAGGGCATATCGTTAATTTGGAAGGCACGATGGAGCCCACGCGAAACCGCACGGCCGTGGTAACAAATGTCGTCAACGGTAACCGGAATGGTAGTGTCTAGCCCCTGCACAACGTTGCCTAAAGAATCACCAACCAAAACCACATCGGTAGCAGCTCTATCCATGGCAGTTGCAAAAGTGGCGTCGTATGCGGTCAAACAGGCGATTTTTTCACCGGTCTGTTTTAGCTTTTGTAGCGAACCAACTGTTAGCGGCTTGGTTTCACGTAGTACTTCTGGCGTTGTATACACAATCACTCTCCGTCGAGATTCAGCTGGTCTGGCGGCTGGTTAGTCTCGATAGCAAACGGTTCAATATTTCCATCTGACCCGAGTTGCTCAATCCTATCAAGCGCGCAATTATTCAGCAAAACACTCGGTGTGTCCAAGTTTGGCAAATTTAATGCCGGAGCTATGTCACATAAGGGCATTAGAACGAAATTACGTTCAGAGATTCTAGGATGGGGAACGGTTAAGCGAGCCGTGTCTATCCGTTGCTGGCCATAGGCTAGGATGTCCAAATCAAGCCGTCTAGCGGCCCATTGATGGCTTTGATTATCCCGTTCACGACCTGCTGCCACTTCAATTTCTTGAAGCCTGTCTAGTAACCCTTCCGCAGTAAGCGTGGTATTGATGCTAACAACCGCATTGACATAAAACTGCTGTCGCTGCGCATCGCCGATGCCTGGATACTCTAGCGGCGGGCTTTTGTATAGCGCCGATGTAGCAACAAGCTGGCAACCAGCTAGCTTGCTTAAGTCGCCAATAGCGCGAGTAACTTGCGCTATTGGGTTACCTAAGTTTGCTCCAATTGCTATGAAGCAAACTTCGGATGACTTGCTAGCGGTTTCCGTCAACGTCGGGCTTTGGCGCCGGAGGAGGAGGCGGAGCAGTGTTGCCACTTACCTCAACCACCACATCGCTGTCCGACAATTGATCGTTAGACTGGGCGTCTTTACCGGCATTATCACCTTCGCCACTCGGCTTGCGGCGGCGGCGGCGGCGGCGATTTGGGTTTTCAGCCTGCGGTAGGTCCGCACGCATTAACTCACGCTGGGCCAGATTAGCTTCTTGCCACAAGTTCCACCATTCAGCCGCTTCACGAGGTACATCACCTACTTCGGCGCGTAAATACAGGAAGTCATAGGCCGCACGGAAACGGCTGTGCTGAAACACACTGTCTAGTTGGCGACGTTGGCGTTGCTCTAGTCTCAGCTGCAACTCCCAAACTTCTTGAATGGTCGCGCGGAAACGCTTAGGTATCGAGATGTAGGCGGCTTGCTGATCAAGAACTTCGCGGCCAGCCATACGCATCGCTTGATATTGCGGCGTGCCTTCGCTGGCTTTTTGACGCATGTTTTCGCAAACCAAATCCCAAAGCATGATCGCAAATACGAACGCTGGGGTTACTTTCTTGCGCTGTGCCAAACGCTGATCGGTGTTCGATAACGCTAGGCGTATCAGGCTTTCAGGGAATTCGTCTACTTTGGCTGAAAGGCGATTCTTAACCTGAGGGAACAAATAGTCATACAGTCCAAAATAACGGAGTTCGTCGTAGCACTGCAGGCCTTTGCCTGAGTGGAACAGCTTCAGGACTTCTTCAAACATACGCGCCGCTGGAATATCAGCAAGCGTTTGATTCAAGTCATGAATAGGCTGTTCAGTATCTGGGTGGATGTCGAAATCTAGCTTCACTGCAAAACGAATCGCACGCAGCATCCGCACAGGATCTTCGCGATAACGCGTTACTGGATCACCGATGAAGCGCACGTAGCCTTCGTCCATGTCCTGAATGCCGTTGGCGTAGTCATAGACCACGTCATCTTTCGGGCAGTAATACAGCGCGTTAATGGTGAAGTCGCGACGTAGCGCATCTTCCTCCATCGTGCCATAGACGTTGTCGCGCAGAATGCGGCCTCTGTCGTTGGTTACTGCATCTGTAGAGGTATTTTCGCCATCGACTACTTCAGCTTCCGAAGTTTCAGCGTCTGCTGACTCTAAGTCGTCATCTTCGTCGTCTACTTCAGCGCCGGTGTTTGCAGGGCTAGCAGAACCACGAAAAGTAGCTACTTCGATAATTTCACGACCAAAGCGAACGTGGACCAATTTAAAGCGGCGGCCAATCAGGCGACCGTTTTTAAATAGTGCGTCAACTTCTTCTGGGGTTGCATCTGTCGCAACATCAAAGTCTTTAGGGCGTGCTCCAAGCAGCAAGTCACGGACAGCACCACCAACGATGTAAGCCTGAAATCCGCCTTCGCGGAGTCGCTCTACAACTTGAAGTGCTTTACGGGAAATTCGCGACGAATCAATTTGGTGATCGGAAGCTGGAATAACGGTGGGGGAAATGGCGGCCTGAGTTGCGGTCGTCATAAGGCGGAGTGGCTCCGTGGCTAGGAAGCGGCTCAAACCTAAGCTGCACGAAATGCAGCGCGATAACACAGTGACTGTGCGGTGAGCACCCTCTTCCAATTTAAGGGTTCAACGACAGTCTGTCTGCCGTCCGTAGAGCGCGTATAATACACACTTCCCCTCCGTACTGCCTAGCCCCTGATTCTGCTTATGTCGATGCTGCCTGTCACTCTCTCCCGCCGCTTAGCTGCCTGCGTATACGACGGGCTATTATCGCTTGGTATAGCAATGCTTACAGCGCTTATTGTTAGCTTGGCGGGCACTGCCTTATACGGAAAGCCGCCGCCGCCCGATGCGCCGACAAGCCCAGAAATTAGCGCTAATGCTAACCAGAATCTGCAGGCCCGCGACGATATTGCGTCTATTGATCAAAGCTCTCCGCCACAGGAAATTACAACGTGGAGCATCAATCCCAATGATACGGTCTACCTAAGTTTTCAACGGATTATTGTCGGCTGTGCCTTCGGCATGGTCTCGACGTTTTATTTGTTCTTCTGGTGGCGACGTGGCCAGACGCTGGGAATGGCTTCTTGGCGAATCAGGGTAACCAACCAGGCGGGCGGGCCCATCACCTTGGCTCAGGCAATTACTCGATTCATCGCGGTGTTTGTCTCACTGCTGCCGGCCGGACTCGGGTTTTGGTGGGCACTGCTTGAGCCTGACGGCAGAACGTGGCACGACCGAATTTCGGGCACCATGCTAGTGCACGAGCCGAAGCCTAAATCTTAGTCAGCCTATTGGCTCCTCGACACTACGAAGACGCTCACCAGCACCAGTATTGAAAACGGCAGAATCGCTGCCCAAAACGGCTGCAGCCCAAACACATAGCCAGCGTCTGCAACAATCTTGTTAAACATGT
>JBLHFB010000022.1:0-14891 GCA_047614865.1 Gammaproteobacteria bacterium
TGGCAAACGCGGCTGTCGACTCAGGCTGAGGATCCAGCTGGTGCCACTGGGCGGCAAACTCCTCAGCGGCCTCCGAGTCGTTAAGGACCAATGACATATGAAACCCGTTGCGCGCTATCGCTGGCAGCGGCGCGCCACGAAGGGCATATCGGTAGCCCAACTGAGCTTGGCGCCACTGTTCATTCTTCCGTGCCATTTCAGCAACGATTAGATGGAAATATGAGTCGCTGACCTGCTCAAAATTAATGACCGCTGGCGGCGCTACAGCCTTGCTTAACGGGTCGTCTAACGGGCCTTCTTTGAGACCCGATGTGCTTGCGCAGCCAGCCAATGAGAGCAAACATAAGACGAGAAAAAATGGAGCAACCGAGCGTACGCGGCTCAGCCAAGTTGTGCTTCGTGCACTAGTAGTTGAAATTCTTCTTTTCATAACAATCCAATATATCGACAACGGGGCTTAGCAGCCACTGCTAAAAATAAATACGCCCGTAGTTTTCCGTTGATTGCGTTATTCGGTGCAATATTTGCCGACGAACTTTGATCTGGCACACTCTAATGCTTGAAGTTCCCTAGCCGCTGCTTGAAAATTAGCGGTTTTTCGTAGCCCCCTTCTTCCAGTCGTCACGAGCCGCCGTTTGAGCAACCGTTATTACATTGTTGGCGTAAACCACGAGACCGCACCTTTAGCGGTGCGCGAAAAGCTGGCCTTTACCCCTGAAAGCCTGCCAGACGGGCTTGCATCACTGTGCTCGCGCGACCCTCAAAAACAAGCCGTGATTCTTTCAACCTGCAACAGAGCCGAAATTATTTGTTTCGGCAGCAGCCCAGAAGATGTGGTCACTTGGCTCGCCTTGCAGAGCGGCATTAGCGCAAACGAATTACATTCACACGTTTATCAGCTCTCTAATGACGCTGCGGTAAAACATTTATGCCGTGTCGCCGGCGGCCTCGATTCGATGATTCTTGGCGAGCCGCAGATTCTTGGCCAATTGAAACAGGCATTTGCAGACGGCGAGCAAAATGCAACCGTCAGCAGTGAGCTACAAAGGCTTTTCCAGCATGCTTTCCACTGCGCTAAACGAATTCGTAGTGAAACTGAAATAGGCAGCCAACCCGTTTCAGTCGCCTACGCAGCCGCATCGACAACGCGGAGAATGTTTGCCGACATTTCCAAGCACAAGGCGTTGCTAGTCGGCGCCGGCGACACGATTGAGCTGGTAACCCGCCATTTAATCGAGCTAGGCCTGAATGACTTCACCATCGTTAATCGCAATCTCGAGCGCGCCCAAAACATGGCCAATGAACTGGGTGGCAATGCCGGCAGCTTAGACAGCATCGGCGAACATCTACACACTGCAGATATTGTGATTAGCTCTACCGCTGCAGCCCATACGGTAGTTAGTGCGGCGTCTGTATCGGCGGCTTTCAAAAAGCGTAAACACCGCCCAATGCTGATGATTGACCTCGCGGTTCCGCGCGATATTGATCCGCTGGTTGAGGAGCTAAACGACGTCTACCTATACACAGTCGACCATTTAAGCGACATTATCCAACAAGGCAAAGAAGCACGTTTTAAGGCCGCAGAAAGTGCAGAAATCATTGTGACTGATGAAGTAGAGAAGTTTAGTAGCTGGCAGGCTGGTCGCTCGGTTGTCGACACCATTAAAGCCCTTCGAGAGACCACCGACACACTCTCGAACGAAGTAACCCAGCGAGCGTTAAATCGCTTAGCTGCAGGACATGACAGCAGCGAAGTAGTGGTTGAGTTGGCGAGAAGCCTCAGCCAAAAGCTTCTACACAACCCAACAACCGCAATCCGCGAAGCCGCGGAAAGCAATAATCAAGGGCTGCTCGATGCTGCCCATACGCTTTTTGACATTAGTAACCCGTCAAAGAGTGATCATCAGGAAAAACCCGAATGAAAGATTCCATTCGCCAAAAACTAGATACCGTAGTTGAGCGTCACGAAGAAATTGCCACGATGTTGTCGCAGCCGGAAATCATCGGTGACAGCAACAAATTCCGCGACCTGTCGCAAGAATACTCGCGTCTTCAAGAGGTTGCCGACGCTTATAAGGCTTATACCTCGACCGAAGAAGACATAGACACCGCTAAAATGATGCTCGAGGAAGACGATGCTGAGATGGTGGAAATGGCTAAGGCGGAAATTTCCGGTGCCAAGGAGATTCTTGAATCGCTGACTTTAGAGCTGCAAAAGCTGCTGCTTCCACGTGATCCGAACGACGATAAAAACGTATACGTGGAAGTTCGCGCTGGAACCGGCGGGGATGAAGCCGCCATTTTTGCTGGTGACTTATTCCGCATGTACACCCGTTACGCCGAAAACTCTGGCTGGAAGGTAGAGATTGTCAACGCTAACCATGGCGAGCATGGCGGTTACAAAGAAGTTATTGGCCGTATTACTGGTCAAGGCGCTTACTCCAAGCTTAAATTTGAATCTGGCGTTCATCGTGTCCAACGTGTTCCAGAAACCGAAGCCCAAGGCCGTGTTCACACGTCGGCCTGTACCGTCGCTATCCTTCCCGAGATCGACGACGTTGAGCAGATCACCCTCAACCCAGCAGACCTGAAAGTAGATACCTTCCGTGCCTCAGGCGCTGGCGGACAGCATGTAAACAAAACTGATTCTGCTATTCGTATTACCCACACCCCATCAGGCGAAGTAGTCGAATGTCAGGAAGAGCGCTCACAGCATAAGAACCGTGCCAAGGCGATGTCGCTTCTGCAAGCACGGTTAATGAATAAAGAAGTCAGCAAACAAGAAGCGGAAACTAGTGAAAATCGCAAGCTTCAAGTGGGTAGCGGCGACCGCTCAGAGCGGATTCGTACCTATAACTTCCCACAGGGCCGTATGACAGACCACCGCATCAACCTGACCTTGTACAAGCTAGCCGAAATTACCGGAGGCGACATTGATCAAGTGATTCAGCCGCTGATCAACGAACACCAAGCGGATATGCTCGCCCAATTAGGCGAGTAACACTCAGGCAGTGACCACCGTTAAAGCAGCGCTAAGTGCAACGACTGCCCGCTTGGCGGGACTGACACCCTGCGACAATCCGCAGCTGGATTCGCGTTTGCTGCTGCAACACGTCAGCGGGCTAAGCCACACCCAGCTGATTACCCGTGACGACAGCCTCCTAAGTGATGAACAAAGCGTCGAGCTTGAGTCTTTGCTCACTCGGCGCGAGACAGGTGAGCCGGTCGCCTACTTGCTCGGCGAATGGGGGTTTTATGACCTTCAGCTGCAAGTAAATAGGCACGTGCTGGTGCCAAGACCAGAAACCGAGCAACTCGTTGAGTGGGTTTTCTCGACCATTTCGCAAGTTACCAAGCCGCAAATTTGCGACCTCGGCACCGGCACCGGCGCGATTGCAATTGCGATTGGAAAACACCGCCCAGATTCAACCGTTACCGCAGTAGACAACTGCCCTCTGGCACTCGCTGTCGCGATGGAAAACAGTGCCCGTAATGGCACGAATAACGTCTCCGTGAAACTTAGCAGCTGGCTTGCCAGCGTTGAAGACACCTTCGACTGCATCGTTTCTAACCCACCGTATATCGGCGCTGACGAACCCGAGCTGGCGCTATTGCAACACGAGCCTCAGCAAGCTTTAGTGGCGGGAAACAGCGGCCTAGCCGACATCGAAGAGATTATTGAGCAAGCTACCCAGAAACTCACTCCCAATGGCTGGCTGTTTTTTGAACATGGGCACCTGCAAGCGGAACCTGTGGCAGAGTTGCTCCAGCGTCACGGCTACAGCAATATTCAGCACCGCGCCGACCTAAGCCAGACCGTGCGATTCACCTCGGCCCAGCTCTCATGAGCAGCGACATTGAATTCAGCCGCGACGAATTGATCCGCTACAGCAGGCAGCTGCGTCTAAAAAACGTTGGGATTAACGGGCAACAAAAATTGCGTGATGCACACGTCGTAATCATCGGCATGGGCGGCCTCGGCTGCCCGGCTGCTAGCTATCTAGCAGCCTCCGGTGTTGGCACGCTCAGCGTGGTTGATCATGATCACATCGAAGCCTCAAACCTTCAGCGCCAATTGCTCTACCGCGACGCGGATATTGGTCAATCGAAAGCCGAAACCGCGGCGCGTGAATTACGTCTGATAAATCCGCACATCAAAGTAGTGAGTTATCCGGTAAAACAGAAAGAAGTAATCGCCGTTATTCGCAGCGCCGATGTTGTGCTGGATTGCTGCGACAATTTCGATAGCCGCTACCAAACCAATGCTTTGTGCCGTGAAGCCGGCGTAGCACTCGTTTCAGGTGCCGCAATCCGCATGGAAGGCCAACTGGTTAGCTTTGCCTTTAACCACGCCAAGACGCCCTGCTACAACTGCCTGTTCCCTGAAACCGACAACGCCCCAGCAGATAGCTGCGACAGCGCGGGGATTCTCCCGCCAGTGGTGGGCCAAATAGGCGCAGCTCAGGCACTTGAAGCGATAAAACTTATTACCGCCAGCGCTAGCGAAGAAAGTAGCGATAAAAACGTCAAACTACAACTTTTTGACGCCACCACATTCACATGGCGCAGCCTCAACGTTGCATCCGACCCAAGCTGCAATGTGTGCAGCCAACAGCAATAAGAACAAATCATGCAGACACTCGCGATTCCACGCCGATTAATCCAGATCATCTACGCCCATGCTCAGCAAAACATCGAGCAGCAACAAGGCGGTGTAATAATTACCAATGCAAATGGCGACATGCGCTTCCAAGCATTGCTAAATGGCAGCGATACGCCAGAAAGCAGTTACAAACCACGCGCAGAACAACTAGCGACTCTAGAGCCCAGTAGCATTTCCGCTGTAGTTTATTCGCAACCCACCGGTAGCGGAGCAGCTCAAACACTGCCTGAGTTCAAGCAGCATTGGGTTGTAAGCCTCAATACAAAAGGCGTTTTAGAGCTCTATGTGTGGGATACAAGCTCACAACCACCCTGTGCGGTTCCCCAGTATTTAACGGTTAGCTGAGATAACCACAGATCAGCTAAACGGGAACCGGGAAATTATCCAAATCATCACTTGTAACCCCACTGTTTTCCTCTGTATAATCGCGCGCTTTCCAAGCCATGAATTTGGCTTTGTTACTGATTTCCTAACGAATTCGAGCCACGACGATGAAAGTACTGTCCTCACTAAAAAGCGCCAAAACCCGCCACAAGGACTGCAAAATAGTTCGTCGTCGCGGCAAGCTTTACGTAATCTGCAAAACTAACCCGCGTTTCAAAGCCCGTCAGCGCTAAGAAATCCTGGTTTAACCTGTAGTAATACAGGCAATAAAAAAGCGGCTTTTGAGCCGCTTTTTTATTGCCTGCTGTTTGCGCCCCGCTCTATTGAAACTGAACAGCGTGAACGGCCGCACGACAAGGCGGGCGCGCTGCAGCACAGGCTTGGAAAATGATGAACGCGTCTTTGGGACCTTCGTCACTCAGACAGACTATTGAATTGGCCGTGTCACCCGCTTGGCGATCACAGAAAATCTCGTCTGAGTTATTGAATGTGCAGAGTTTTGTATAGGAGTTGGAGCTGCCGCAATCAGCAGCTGAATCGTCCGGATCACCTGATCCAAGGTCTCGGTATAAAACCGTATTTCGTCGCCCGACAGCTTGCCATCTGCACTCACGAAAGCGCGTATCGGATGGTCACCCAGAAAGTCCCCCACCTGCAAGCGCAGGCCAACCCTGCCCGGAATTTACGGTTGGGCTGATTGGGGCAGCGCCATTGTCGTTATCAGTCGACGTACCACCAGCGTTGAACGACACAACCTTATAACTAGGGTTGCTGCCATCTTCCTGACCACCACCAAGACTTCCGCCATCCCCAACAGGCGCTAAGTATTGCAGGTAGAAATACAGTAGCGATTAACTTGTGACAAAAACCCATTCATTTGACCCTTTAGTATAGTTTCGGCGAAGTATAACAAGCCAACCGTTCAATACAGCACTCCAACCTTGCGTTCCTTACGCTTCGGGCACTCTTGGCGAACGCGGTGAACTTCTGGAACCTCAAACTCCCCCGCCCCTTCTGACCAACGCACCGGAAGATACTCAGTGCAGCGACCCGTGAAGTAGCCAACGTCAAAGCCATTTACAACCGCGATGACTTTGACCGGATGTGCAAACTTACGGCTTGTGCTGTAGACCAAGTCGATCACATCAACAACTTCTGACAGGTTAGTGTTTTCGTCACCGATAACAGCTATGTCAGGCGACTGGTCGGCAACTACTGACACTTGGACCGCTTCCTGTTTAACGCAATCCCATGCAGCGCTCTCGACACCGTCACGATAACAATCAAGTTCATAGTGCCTTGATGTTCTGTCTGTGCTTTCAAACGGGCCGAAAACAAACTTAGCGCCGTACAACCTTGGATCTCGGTGCTTCCAGGTTTCTAGCGAATCAATCGGCGAGGCTACGCTGAGGTCTAACGCTGCGGCCACCGCAATGATGTCGGTCAGGTCTACTTCATTCAATGTGTAGGGGAATTTAACTGCGTTAGGCGGGCTGTCGCTATCGGCAGCCGAGTTAAAGCTGGTCAGCAGCATCAAGCCAGCCAATCCAACTGAAAGCCTCTGTTGGGCCTGTGTCATCTGTCTACTCCATGCATTACGGACATCATCATTGTCCAAACAAATAAGCCCTGTCTATCAAACAGGGCTCATTGCTTCAGTCAAATGGCTTTTTGATGACTAGCCTTTGAGTTTTCCCTTCAGCATTTGGTTAACTTGCCCCGGGTTAGCTTTGCCTTTAGTTTCTTTCATCACTTGACCAACAAAGAAGCCGAAGACTTTGTCTTTACCGCTGCGGTACTGCTCCACCTGACCTTGGTTGTTGGCAATCACGGCATCGATAATGGCCTCGATAGCACCCACATCCGAAATTTGCTTGAGGCCCTTGGCTTCAATGATTTCGTCTGCAGCGCCTTCGCCTTGCCACATCGCAGAAAAGACTTCCTTAGCCATTTTATTGGAAACGGTATTGTCTTTAACTCGCTCGATCAAACCACCCAACAATTCAGCTGTAACCGGCGACTGAGCAACGTCCAATTCATCGCGGTTAAGCAATGCAGCAAACTCACCATTGACCCAGTTGGCAGCCAGCTTGGCGTCACCGGACTGGCTGACAACCGCTTCGAAGAACTCTGCCACTTCGCGACTTTCGCTTAGCTGGTCGGCATCGTATTCTGAGAGCTGATACTCAGCGATAAAGCGTGCTTTTTTCGCCCCGGGCAATTCAGGCAGCAGCGCACGCATTTCGTCTAGCAGTGCTTGAGAAATTTGCACCGGCAGTAAGTCTGGGCAAGGGAAGTAGCGATAGTCGTTGGCTTCTTCCTTAGAACGCATGCTGCGAGTTTCGTTTTTGTCCGAATCATAAAGACGCGTCTCTTGAACAATGGCGCCTCCATCTTCCAGAATGTCGATCTGACGTTCGACTTCGATATTGATAGCGCGCTCGATAAAGCGGAATGAGTTGAGGTTCTTCAACTCGGCACGCGTGCCGAGCTTTTCTTGACCACGCGGGCGCACAGAGACATTAGCATCGCAGCGGAACGAGCCTTCCTGCATATTGCCGTCGCAGATGCCGATATAACGCACTAAGGAGTGCATCTTTTTCATATAGGCGACGGCTTCTTTGGCCGAACGCATATCTGGCTCTGAGACGATCTCAAGTAACGGCGTGCCAGCACGGTTCAAATCAATCCCCGTCTCGCCTTCAAAAGCACCGTGTAGCGATTTACCGGCATCTTCTTCTAAGTGGGCACGGGTTACGCCAACCACTTTGGTTGTGCCATCTTCTAAGGTGATATCCAAAGTACCAATGCCGACAATAGGGTCATCCATTTGGCTGGTTTGATAGCCTTTAGGCAGATCGGGGTAGAAATAGTTTTTACGTGCGAACACGTTCTGCGGAGCTATATTGGCGCCAATTGCCAGACCGAACTTAACCGCCATTCTCACGGCTTCTTCGTTCAATACAGGCAGAGTTCCCGGCAGCGCTAGATCTACCGCACAGGCTTGCGTATTGGGCTCTGCGCCATAGGCAGTAGACGCGCCTGAGAAAATCTTTGTTTTTGTTGCCAGCTGAGCGTGAATCTCTAGCCCAATGACAACTTCCCAACTTCCAGTCATGGTGATCAGTCCGTATTCGGTTAGGCGTAAGTGGCTGGCATGGCTTTGTGCCAGTCAGTTACTTGCTGATATTGGTGGGCAGCGTTTAGCAGGCGCGCTTCGTCGAAGTGGCTACCAATCAGCTGCAGGCCAATCGGCAATCCTCGATCAAATCCTGCAGGAATAGACATCCCCGGAAGCCCTGCTAGGTTCACCGCAATGGTGTAAACGTCATTCAGGTACATTTGAATCGGATCGTTAACCATTTCACCGATGCCAAATGCCACATCTGGAGCGACGGGGCCCATGATGATGTCGACCGACTCAAATGCCTTGAGGAAGTCATCACGAATTAGCCGGCGAATCTTCTGAGCACGCACGTAATAAGCGTCGTAGTAGCCTGCCGACAAAACGTAGGCTCCGACCAAAATACGGCGTTTCACTTCTGGGCCAAAGCCTTCGCCGCGAGTGCGCGTGTATAGGTCTTCAAGGTCTTCCGGGTTGCTGCAGCGATGGCCATAACGTACGCCGTCGAAGCGAGACAGGTTTGCCGATGCTTCGGCAGGCGCTACGACGTAGTAAACCGGAACCGACAAGCCGATATTTGGAAGGCTAATTTCAACCAACTCGGCACCAAGCGCTTTGTATTGCTCTAGTGCAGCCTCAATTGCCGCACTTGTTCCACCTGCCATGCCTTCTGCAAAGAACTCCTTAGGCACGCCAATTTTCAGGCCGGCGAGCGAGTCATTTAGCGTCGCGGTGTAATCAGGCACTTCACGGTCGATACTGGTTGAGTCGCGCTCATCAAAGCCGGCCATTTCGCCCAACAGCAAAGCGGCGTCTTCAGCGGTTTGGGTGAATGTTCCGGCCTGATCCATGCTTGATGCATAGGCAATCATGCCGTAACGCGAGCAGCGTCCATAAGTAGGCTTTAGGCCGGTGCAACCAACCAAGCTGGCCGGTTGGCGGATGGATCCGCCGGTGTCGGTGCCGGTCGCGGCCGGTGTAATTCGCGCGGCAACCGCAGCGGCAGAACCACCCGATGAACCACCCGGCACTTTGCTGTGATCCCAAGGGTTTTTCACCGCGCCATAGAAACTACTTTCGTTTGACGAGCCCATGGCGAATTCGTCCATATTGGTTTTACCCAAACAGACCAAGCCCGCTGCATTTAGCTTCTCAACCGTGTGCGCATCGTATGGCGAAACAAAGTTATCGAGCATCTTTGAAGCGGCGGTGGTTCTCACCCCTTTGGTACAGAAGATATCTTTCTGCGCCAAAGGAATTCCAGTCAGCGGGCCAGCTTTGCCAGCGGCACGTAAGGCATCCGCTTCTTGTGCCTGAGCAAGTGCCAGTTCTGGGGTAACGGTGATAAAACAATTCAGCTCGTCGTCGAAAGCATTGATCCGATCAAGGAAGTGCTGGGTCAGCTCTAGACTGGTAAATTCACCGGCGTCTAAACCACGCGACAGCTCGGCAAGGGTTTTGGTATGCAAAGTCATTTGTAGCCCTTACTCAATCACACGTGGAACGCGAAATAGTCCGTCTTCAACAGAAGGCGAAATCGCTTGTAGCGCCTCACGTTGGTCGGTTTCAGTAATCACATCGGCACGCAAACGCTGGGTTTGATCGAGTGGATTTGCCAAAGGCTCGACGCCGTCAACATTGATCGTACTCATCTGCCCAACGAAGTCGACGATGCTCGACATCTCCCGGCTGTACTCGGGGATTTTCTCTTCATCTAGCGCAATCCGCGCCAAATGGGCAATTTTTTTGACTTCGTCCGGCTCTAACGCCATGTTAAGCATTCCTTTGTTTGGTTGGAATAAAGCGGCGAAAGGTTAGCACAGCCAAGGCTTTACTTCGAGATTGAAAGCCACGCTTATTAGCCAAGTAACGAGCAAAGCTTTTTCGTGCTTGATGGGGCATAGGCCCACTTGGTAAAGTTGCGCGCTGAATTGGGCCATAATCGCCCACCCCACACATTAATTAGGAATCCCTCGTCCCATGCTGAATCGCTTCCGTGGCTTTTTCTCCAACGACCTGTCAATTGACCTTGGAACCGCCAACACGCTAATTTATGTTCGCGGTCGCGGCATTATTCTAGACGAGCCATCCGTTGTAGCAATTCGCCAAGATCAACGTGGGCATCGCAGCATTGCGGCGGTCGGCCAAGAAGCCAAGCTAATGCTAGGTCGCACTCCGAGCCATATTACTGCTATTCGCCCACTGAAAGACGGTGTTATCGCCGACTTTACGGTTACCGAGAAGATGCTCCAAGCCTTCATTAAAAAAGCTCACGAAACTCGCTTTATGCGTCCTAGCCCTCGGGTTTTGATTTGTGTTCCTTACGGCTCTACTCAAGTAGAACGCCGTGCGATTAGAGAATCAGCTCTAGGCGCTGGCGCACGCAAGGTTTACCTCATTGATGAGCCAATCGCTGCAGCGATCGGCGCAGGCATGCCAATCGACGAACCTCGCGGCTCGATGGTTGTTGATATTGGCGGTGGTACTTCTGAAGTGGCGGTTATCTCGCTAAGCGGGATTGTTTACGCGGCCTCTGTTCGCATCGGCGGCGATAAATTTGACGAAGCGATTATCAACTATGTGCGTCGTAACTACGGCACACTGATTGGTGACGCAACCGCAGAGAGAATCAAACACGAAATTGGTTCTGCCTACCCTGGCAAAGAAGTACGCGAAGTCGAAGTTAAAGGTCGTAACCTTTTCGAAGGTATCTCGCGCAGCTTTGTACTTAACAGCAACGAAATCCTAGAAGCCTTGCAAGAGCCACTAAGTGGCATCGTTGGTGCGCTTAAAGCGGCATTAGAAAGCACCCCGCCGGAGCTAGGCTCAGACGTTGCCGAGCGCGGTATTGTTCTCACCGGTGGTGGCGCCCTGCTTCGCGATCTCGACAAGCTGCTAATGGAAGAAACTGGCCTGCCTGTGATCGTCGCTGACGAACCACTAACTTGCGTGGCTCGTGGTGGCGGGAAGGTACTTGAACTGATCGACACCAACGGCGGCGCGTTCTTCTCGGTTGAATAGTGGCACCCCTGCAGATCACGCCCGTTTTGTCGCCATTCAGTGTCAAAAGTGCTCACGTAAACTGGTACGTCGCACCCTTTTTCATTGATTCCGGCCAAATCAGTCGCAACCTGGCGGGTTACTGCCTCAAAAGTGCCCTTTCGCGTTTTCTTAACGTAGTCCCTGGTTATGAGTAGTGTCTGCTAGAGCGCACGATGACAGCAGCTCTAACCTGTTTCCCCGCGGGTTAAGCCTCTTCTCTCGTAGCTTAATACTGATCGTATTCTCACTCGCTCTGCTGTTCTTAGATCAGCGGAGCGTTTTGCTTAAAAAAGCGCGAGGCTATATGACGGTGGCGGTGTATCCGCTGCAGGTAATGGTCGACCTCCCTAAAACCGCTCTAACATGGGCTGAAAATGGGGTGCAAAGCCGCTCTGAACTACTGCTCGTCAATCAAAAACTCCGCGAGCAGCAGCTAATCCAGAACGCAAAACTACAAAAGATGGCCTCGCTACAGGCAGAAAACGATCGTATTCGTGCGCTTCTTCAGTCTGCAGAGCGCCGACATGAAGAGGTATTGATCGCTGAAATTCTGTCTGTTGAGCTAGATCCATATAAGCACCAGATTGTCGTCAATAAAGGCTCACTGCACGGAGTCTACGAAGGCCAGCCTTTGGTAGACGCCTGGGGCGTTGCTGGGCAAATCACCTACGTAAGTAGAATTTCTTCCGTGGCGACGCTGATCACCGACAGTAACCATGCCCTGCCAGTCGAGATAAATCGCAACGGCTTTCGCACGATACTTCGCGGGATTGGGCAGGCCGACCGCCTGCAGTTGCCGTATGTGTCCAACAGCGCCGATGTGCGGCCCGGCGATTTACTGGTTACCTCTGGGATGGGGCAACGCTTCCCAACCGGTTACCCTGTCGCGGTTATCACCAAGGTTGCCCAGCCAGCCGGCGCTGCGTTTGCAGATGTTTATGCTCGGCCAACCGGTCACCTAGAACGCGGGCGCGAAATACTTCTTGTTTGGTACCACGACCCAAGTGCAACCTCGCCTAAAGAAGAGAGCGCTAGCAACCCTGCTGCCGAAGTCACAGAGCCGAAAGACCCCGAGGTTGAGGATGCTGAATAGTCGTCCTCAGATCGTCTTGTTTCTGAGCATTATTTTTAGTGCCGTGCTAATGATTATTGATGCGCCACTCGCAAGCTGGGCGGCCGACTCCGATACCGGTATAGCGCCTTTACTGCGACCTGAATGGGTATTGCTCTGCTGCCTTTATTGGGCAATTTACTCTCCGGGTAGATTTAGTGTGTTGTCCGCATGGTGCACCGGCATTTTGTTAGATCTGCTCACCGCCAGCTTCTTTGGAAAGCATGCACTGGCACTGACCTTATGTGTTTTCCTCGCACAGTCTTTGCATAAGCAACTGCGAGCCTTCCCGATTGGCCAACAGGCGGTGGTGATTGCGCTAATCACCGTTGTCTATCGTATAGTCATCGTATGGATAGATGGGTCTACCAGCCAGCTACAGTTTAGTCCTTGGCAATTTGCTCCCGCGCTAACCAGTGCCATTGTCTGGCCGCCAGTGTATTTACTCCTAACTTGGCAAAGCGGCCGACGCGGGACTGACTAGTGAGCAACTCAGGGCATTTCCGAAACCGCCACTATGAGCGGCGGATAATTGCTACGAGGCTAGTGATTGCTGGGCTTTTCGTCGTAATTGGTTGCGTGGTGTTACTGCTCACCGTGGCAAACCTGCAGGTTTTAAACCACTCTCATTTCACCACCCTCTCTGCAGATAACCGCTTACGGGTGACACCTGTGCCCCCCACTCGCGGCGAAATCTACGACCGCAACGGCAACGCTCTGGCGAAAAATGTCGAGACTTGGAAAATTGAAGTGGTTCCAGAGCAAGTCGACGACATTGAGAAAACCCTCGCCGATCTTAGCGAATACATGGAGCTTTCTGATTGGGTCTTGGGACGCTTCCACAGCGCATGGAAGCGTCGCGGCACTGGATTCAGGCCGATTCCGCTGCGTCTACGCCTATCAGAAGAAGAAGTTGCTCGCTTTTCTGTCAACAGTCACCGCTTTCCTGGCGTAAACGTTGTTGGCTACCTGTCGCGTTATTATCCCTACGGCGCCGACACCGCCCATGTAGTCGGCTATGTAAGCCGTTTAGACAAACGCAACCTACAAAATGTGTCCGCCGAGCGATACGCAGGCACCACCCATATTGGCAAGGCCGGTATCGAACGCACCTACGAATCAATTCTCCATGGATACCCCGGTGAACGGCAAATTGAAACAAACGCGATTGGGCGCACCGTTCGCGAAGTCTCAACTCGGCCGCCAACTAGCGGCGCAGACCTTCACCTCACCTTAGATATCGAACTTCAAGAAGTCGCCAACGATGCCTTGGGCGACCGTGCCGGTTCTATCGTTGCGATTGATCCACGAAATGGACAAGTGCTCGCGATTGTCAGCAAACCATATTTTGATCCAAACCTATTCGTACACGGCATCGATCACGCTAGCTTTAATCGTCTCAACACCAATAACGCACGGCCGATGTTTAACCGCTCCCTGCATGGACAGTATCCGCCGGGCTCGACAATCAAGCCGTTTGTGGGCTTAGCTGGCCTACATCACGGGGTTATAACCAACAAGAGTCGCGTACATTGTGGTGGCTCCTATACGCTTCCCAACAGCACCCATCGGTATCGCGATTGGAAGCGATCAGGTCATGGAAATTCCGACCTCGACAGAGCCATTGTTCAGTCCTGCGACGTCTATTTTTACGACCTGGCTAACAAGTTGGGCATTGATCGCCTACATGACTTTTTGGCCCAGTTTGGTTTCGGTAACGCCACAGGTATTGACCTTAGTAGTGAGCGAAAAGGCCTACTACCTTCCGCAGAATGGAAGCGCGGCGAGAAGAAAAAATCGTGGTATCCAGGTGAAACCCTTATCACCGGCATCGGCCAGGGTTTTATGTTGAGTACACCGGTGCAATTGGCGACCGCAACTGCCAGCCTTGCCAGCCAAGGAAAGCTCTTCCAGCCGTATTTGCTAAAGTACCGAGTAGAACCAGGCTCAGTGCCAAAGACCAACCACCATCCGGCGCCCAAGCGTATTAATGTGCAAGCTCGCCATTATCGATCCATGCAACGGATGATGGAGCGAGTGACATCCAGCAGCCGCGGCACAGCACGAAGCGTCGGTCGCGACTTAAGCTACCTTGTCGCCGGCAAAACCGGCACCTCTCAGGTATATGGGCTCAGTCAGAACGAGGACGAAGATGCGGTTGTTTCTAGCGACATTCCGGCGCACTTAGTAGACCACGCATTGTTTGTCGCTTATGCCCCAGCTGAGAACCCGACGATTGCCATAGCGGTAGTGGTTGAACATGGCGGCTCCGGGGGTGCGGTCGCTGCACCTGTGGCACGTAAAGTCATTCACTGGCACCTCTACGGCGAATTGCCGCCACCGATTCCTCGTAGACGGAGGCACTAGTCTAATGGCAGAAGAATTTAGCAGCAGGGACGCAAATCAAGGCTGGGCAACCGGTGTGTTTAGAAAGGTTCATTTGGACCTGATGCTGCTGGTAGGCCTGCTGTTATTAGCCGCCTTTGGGCTCGCCATTCTAAGCAGCGCCGGTGAACTCGACACCAGTCTTATGGTGCGCCAGCTGGTTCGTTTGGGCTTAGCATTCG
>JBLHFB010000023.1:0-14858 GCA_047614865.1 Gammaproteobacteria bacterium
GATGATCAGGGCAATGAAGCCAAGAGCCAGCAAACCGTTAAGCTCTCCACTGCTTACCATTTCGGCCGTACGCCCAATAGCAGATGGTAGGCCGGAAACGATGCCGGCGAAAATAATCAGCGAGATTCCGTTGCCAATACCGCGTTCGGTTATCTGCTCGCCTAGCCACATAAGGAAAATTGTGCCAGCTACCAGCGTCACTGCCGCATTAAACACAAAGCTAGGGCCAGGAACAATAGCAATGCCTGCTTGTGACTGTAGAGCACTAGCGGCGCCAACTGATTGGAAAATCGCGAGAATTACCGCGCCGTAACGCGTGTACTGATTGATTTTGCGGCGACCCGCCTCGCCCTCTTTCTTTAGCTCTTCGAGCTGAGGTACGACTACGGTAAGCAGCTGCATGATGATGCTAGCCGAAATATAAGGCATGACGCCTAATGCAAAAATACTAAGCCGCTCTAGCGCTCCGCCGGACAACATACCCAAGGCGGACAATATAGTTCCTTGCTGTGCCTCGAAAAACTGCGCCAGTGCGTTGGGATCTACACCTGGAACAGGTATAAATGACCCGACACGAAACACGATAATCGCGCCAAGTACAAAGAGAAGCCTTGGGAGTAACTCCGAAGACCTACCACTTTGAAGAGCTTGTGCTGAAGCTGCCACGATTCGTGTCCCTATTATTCTGCGATGGTCCCGCCAGCAGCTTCAATCGCCGCACGCGCACCCTTAGTAACACGGAGACCCTTTAGGGTAACGCTACGCGTAAGCTCGCCTGAATCAAAAACTTTCGCACTTAATGTGTTTTGAGAGACAACGCCCTTCTCTTTCAACAACATCAAATCGATTTCTGTCGCTTCAAGGTTCTGTAGCTCGCCAAGGCGAACTTCCGCAGTCGTTCGAGCCTTAGCAGAACGAAAGCCTACCTTAGGAACGCGCTGCTGCAATGGCATCTGGCCACCTTCAAACCCGACGGGAACTTTCCCACCAGTACGAGATTTTTGACCCTTGTGTCCGCGTCCAGCAGTCTTGCCAAACCCAGACCCAATACCACGACCTACACGCTTACGGCCTGGGCGACTACCCGCTGCCGGGCTAAGTGAATCTAGACGCATCTTAAGCTTCCTCTACCTTAAGCATGTATGACACTTTATTGATCATACCCATGTTTTCAGGAGTAGCATTCACAACGACAGTGTGATGCATACGACGCAAACCAAGGCCGCGTACGCAGGCTCGGTGTTTTTCTAGGCGACCGATAGTACTGCGTACTAGGGTAACTTTGACTTGTTTGTCTGCCATTTCAGCTTCTGCCGTGTAATACCGCCTAAGCGGTTAATTCTTCAACTGTTTTGCCACGCTTTGCCGCAACGTACTGAGGTGAGCTCACGCCGGTTAAACCGTTTAGAGTAGCTCGAACCACGTTGATCGGATTACGTGAACCAATAATTTTTGCTAGTACGTTTTGAACGCCAGCGGCCTCCAAAACTGAGCGCATGGCCCCGCCGGCGATTACGCCAGTACCCTCTGAAGCCGGACGAATAACAACAGATGTTGCACCATGCTCGCCAACAGTCTTGTAGAAGGTTGTTCCATTATTCAACGTTACAGTTTTCATACTCTTACGAGCCTGTTCCATTGCTTTCTGGATCGCCAAAGGCACCTCACGCGCCTTGCCATAACCGAAGCCAACGCGCCCGTTTCCATCACCCACAACAGTCAATGCTGTGAAGCTGAAGATACGTCCGCCTTTTACAACTTTCGAAACCCGATTTACTGTAACGAGTTTCTCAATCAGACCGTCGCTTGCGTTATTGTCAAAATTAGCCATAACTACAATTCCTCTTTATTAGAACTTAAGACCAGCTTCACGAGCTGCGTCCGCGAGGGCCTGAATACGACCGTGATATTTGAAACCAGAGCGATCGAACGCAACGACTTCAACGCCTTTTTCACGAGCGCGCTCCGCCACAATCCTTCCGACTGTTGCAGCTGCGTCTACGTTACCAGTAGCTTTCAAGTCTTTCTTGATCGCTGGCTCAACACTAGACGCTGCGGCAATAATTACGCCGCCAGTGTTATCAATAACCTGGGCATAAATGTGACGCGGAGTGCGATGTACGCACAGGCGAGTTACATTTAATTCGTCTATGTGAGCACGGGTGCGAGTTGCACGACGTATTCTTGATGACTTCTTATCCATTTCTTTACCGCTAAGCTAACGCGTTTCAATAACTTCAGGCCAAACTCATTTAGAGTCGGCTTACTTTTTCTTGGCTTCTTTACGTAGTACGTACTCGTCCGAATAACGAATACCCTTGCCTTTATATGGCTCAGGTGGACGATAGGCACGTACTTCTGCACAAAACTGGCCAAGAACCTGTTTGTTTGCACCGCGGACGATGATTTCAGTAGGAGTTGGAGTTTCCACAGTCAACCCTTCTGGCACTGGGTGCACAACCGGATGTGAAAAACCAAGCGCCAAGTTTAGCACCTTGCCCTTGGCTGCGGCACGATAACCAACACCAACAAGCTGCAATTTCTTTTCGAAGCCGTTATTAACACCAGACACTGCACCATTAATTAGTGAATGCATGGTGCCACTCATAGCCGCAGCCTGATGGTTACTTGGTTGAACGCGAACTCCGTCTTCACCAAGTGACACTGTCACACTAGGATGAACAACCACATTCACTTCGCCGAGCTTCCCTCTAACTGCCACGTTCTGGCCGTCAATTTTTACTTCTGCGCCATTAAGCGCGATCGGTAAACGTGCTTGACGCGGGACTTTAATTTCTCTAGCTGCCGCCATTTCGCTGCCTGCTTAAAATAGTGTAATAACTACTGGATTACCAAACGGTACAAAGAACTTCGCCGCCTTGGCCTTGTTCTTCTGCTTTCTTACCGCTCATAACACCCTGGCTTGTAGATACAATCGATACGCCTAGGCCACCAATTACTACAGGGATGTCACCCTTGCCACGATACTCTCTACGGCCTGACTTACTGTAGCGCTGAATGCCTTCAATCACTGGACGACCCTTAAAGTACTTAAGGTCGATGTGCAGCGTAGGCTTGCCTTCAACTTCTTCTACAGAAGATCCGGCGATATAGCCTTCAGCTTCGAGAACATTTGCGATTGCGACTTTTTTGTTCGACGATTGCATCGAAACCTGGGTTTTACCCGAAGTTTGCCCGTTACGTATACGGGTTAGCATATCTGCGATTGGATCATTCATACTCATTGAAAATACCTACCCTACCAGCTCGACTTTACTAAGCCGGGAATATCGCCGTTCATACCATGTTCACGCAACTTAATACGTGACAAGCCAAATTTGCGGTAGAAGCCATGTGGACGACCAGTAATAGCGCAACGTGTTTGCTGACGAACTTTTGAACCATCACGTGGAAGTGATGAAAGCTTCAACATAGCGTCGAACTTCTCTTCAGCTTCAGCCTTTGGATCTGAAATGATCACTTTAAGAGCCGCGCGCTTAGCAGCGAACTTCTGAACCTGCCGACTGCGCTTTTTCTCGCGCTGAATCATTGATACTTTTGCCACTGGATACTACCCCTAATTCCGTTCTATTTTTTGAACGGAAAGTTAAATGCTTCTAACAACGCTTGACCTTCCGCATCGGTCTTGGCGGTCGTAGTAATCGCTACGTCCAAGCCACGAAGCTTGTCAATTTTGTCGTAATTGATCTCAGGGAACATGATTTGCTCCGTGATACCCATATTGTAATTGCCACGCCCGTCAAAACTCTTCGGCGAAACGCCGTGGAAATCACGAACGCGAGGCATTGATATATTCACCAGGCGATCAAGAAACTCATACATCCGCGACGAGCGAAGGGTAACTTTCGTTCCGATCGGGTAGCCGTCACGAATCTTAAAGCCAGCAATAGACTTACGGGCTACCGTCACAATCGGCTTCTGGCCGGCAATTTTTGTGAGGTCTGCTACCGCAAATTCCATAACTTTCTTATCGCCAATCGCTTCACCAACACCCATGTTCAGGGTAATCTTGGTGATCTTAGGCACTTCCATAACGCTCTTATAGCTGAACTTTTCCATCAGCTGAGGAACGACGGTCTCGCGATATACTTCAAGTAAACGTGACATCTTACTACGCGTCCACTGGTTGATTATTAGACTTGAAAAAGCGAACTTTTTTTCCGTCATCAGTACGGAAACCGACGCGGTCTCCTTTCTGTGTTTCAGGATTTAGAAGCATTACATTAGAAGCGTGGATGGTCGCTTCTTTTTCAATGATACCGCCAGTAATTCCTTCTTGAGGATTACCCTTGGTGTGCTTCTTAACAAGGTTGACACCCTCAACAACCAAGCGGTCGTTTTCTAGAATGCTCAACACCGCACCGATCTGCCCTTTAGAGCGACCCGCGGTTGCGATCACTTGATCGCCTTTTTTTAAACGTTGCATCGTAATATACCTATGCCTTAAAGCACTTCAGGTGCTAGTGACACGATCTTCATAAACTTCTCTGTACGAAGCTCACGCGTAACCGGGCCGAAGATACGTGTACCAAGTGGCTCTAATTTGGCATTCAAAATAACGGCTGCGTTGCCATCAAACCGAATTACAGAGCCGTCTGCGCGGCGAATGCCCTTCGCAGTACGCACTACAACTGCGCTATAGACTTCGCCTTTTTTAACACGGCCACGTGGGATGGCATCTTTAACGGTAACTTTGATAACATCGCCAACGCGAGCATATCTACGGTGTGAACCACCGAGTACCTTAATACACATCAAACGACGAGCACCGCTGTTGTCAGCTGCGTCAAGCATGGTCTGCATCTGAATCATGGCTATCGCTTCTCTTTAAATTCTTTAACGGGGTGCGTCTGCTTAAACAGCAACGCGCTCGACAACTTCAACCAGCTGCCAGGTCTTGCTTTTTGACAACGGGCGACATTGCGCAATGGTGACCTTGTCGCCAATTGAACAAGCATTTTCCGGGTCATGCGCATGCATTTTTGTGGTCTTACGAACGTACTTCCCGTAAAGCGGGTGACGAACGCGACGCTCAACTGCAACCGTAATGGTTTTTTCCATTTTGTTACTAGTTACACGACCGGTGACCGTACGTTGTATTTTTGCTGCTGTTTCGCTCATTTCTTAATTACCTAATGTCCGATTAAGCTGCCGCGCTGCGGGCCAGCTCAGTCAACACAGTTTTAACTCGAGCAATATCCTTACGAGCAACTGCAACTTGGTGGTTTTTTGACAAGTCACCGGTTGCTAACTGCATACGCATTTTGAACTGCTGCTTTCTAAGTTCAATTATCTGAGCTTGAAGCTCTTCAACCGACTTACTACGTAATTCAGTGGCGTTCATTACATTACCGTCCGTTTCACGAAAGTAGTTCTAACTGGCAATTTAGCTGCCGCCAAAGCGAACGCTTCACGAGCGACTTCTTCCGTAACACCTTCAACTTCAAAAATCATGCGACCTGGCTGAATCTTTGCTTCCCAGTGGTCTACAGGACCCTTACCCTTACCCATCCGAACTTCAATAGGCTTGGCCGTAACAGGCACATCAGGGAATACCCGAATCCAGACCTTGCCTTGACGCTTCATTTGACGAGTCAAAGCGCGACGTGAGGCTTCGATTTGGCGCGCCGTCAGCGCTCCGCGTGTTGTGGCTTTTAAGCCATACTCGCCGAAACTAACATTACAGCCAACTTGCGCAAGTCCGCGGTTACGGCCTTTCTGCTGCTTTCTGAATTTAGTACGTTTTGGTTGCAACATGGTTGCTACTCTCTATCTAATTCGTTTTAAGGGCTAAGCTTCGGCAGAAGTGCCGTCGCTGAACACTTCGCCTTTGAAGATCCAAACCTTAATACCGATAATTCCGTATGTGGTCAGGGCTTCAGCAGTGCCGTAATCAATATTTGCTCGTAGCGTATGAAGAGGAACGCGACCTTCTCGGTACCACTCAGCACGAGCAATTTCAGCGCCATTCAAACGACCAGCAACGCGGACTTTAATGCCGCCGGCGTTTAAGCGCATCGCATTTTGCACCGCACGCTTCATCGCGCGACGGAACATGACACGTTTTTCAAGCTGCTGAGCGATGCTTTCCGCTACAAGCGTTGAGTCTAGCTCTGGCTTGCGAATTTCTTCGATATTCAACTGAACGTCTTGACCAACTACTTTACGTAGCTCGTTGCGTAGACGCTCAATATCTTCGCCTTTCTTGCCGATCACCAAACCTGGGCGAGCAGTATGAATAGCGATTCGAACACTGCCAGCAGCACGCTCAATCGTTATCTTCGACACCGAGGCGTGCGCAAGCTTCTTTTTAAGATACTTTCGCACTTCAAGGTCTTCAGCAAGCTGAATCGCGAAGTTTTGCTTTTCGGCGTACCAGGTGCTGTTGTGTTTAGCAACAATACCTAGGCGTAGGCCGTTAGGATGAACTTTTTGTCCCATTCTTCTCTACCTATTCGCCGAAGCTTATTCGTCGCCCGAAAGCTTAATGGTGATATGACTAGTACGCTTTACAATTCGATCAGCGCGACCACGTGCCCGAGGACGGATACGTTTCATCGTTGGGCCAGTATCAACAAACACTGTGCCAACTATTAGCTCGTCAATATCGTAGCCGTAGTTGTTCTCAGCGTTAGCAATAGCAGACTCAAGTACTTTCTTAATAATTTGAGCACTCTTCTTATTACTGTAAGTCAGAAGATCAAGAGCATCTTCAATCCCCTTACCGCGAATAAGGTCCGCTACAAGTCTCGCCTTTTGAGGCGAAACACGTGCATGTCGTAATTTAGCAACCGCTTCCATCATAAAGTCCTTGCAGCCCTAGCGGGACTTCTTATCCGCTACGTGGCCTTTGTAAGTACGAGTTGGTGAAAATTCACCCAACTTGTGCCCAACCATGTTTTCTGAAACAAACACAGGTATGTGCTGCTTGCCGTTGTAAACCGCTATGGTTAAACCGATCATATCTGGAAGAACGGTAGAACGACGCGACCAAGTTTTTATTGGGCGTTTCACCTTTGAATCGCGTGTCGCGTCTACTTTCTTAAGTAGATGCGCATCGATGAAAGGACCTTTTTTCAGTGAACGTGCCATTATTTACTCCTAATTACCTGACGTCTAACGAGTCTTGTTACGACGACGGACAATCAGCTTATCTGTGCGTTTATTGCTACGAGTCTTATAACCCTTAGTTGGCATTCCCCAAGGAGATACCGGGTGACGACCACCTGATGTACGACCTTCACCACCACCATGTGGGTGATCGACTGGGTTCATAGCCACACCGCGAACGGTTGGCCGAACTCCACGCCAGCGCATTGCGCCAGCCTTGCCTAGTGAGCGCAAGCTATGCTCATCATTACCAACACTACCGATAACCGCACGGCCTGCTGATAACACTTTACGGGTCTCGCCTGAACGTAAACGCAGCGTTACATAGCTGCCGTCTTTTGCTACTAGCTGAGCAACCGCACCGGCGCTACGCGCCATTTGAGCACCCTTACCAGGGCGAAGCTCTATGCAGTGAATCTGAGAGCCAAGCGGAATGTTCTGCATCGGCAAACAGTTACCTGTCTTGATTGAAGCTTGCTCGCCCGAGATAACCGTATCGCCAACCACCAAACCCTTAGGGCTGATCATGTAACGACGCTCGCCATCGGCATACTTCAGCAGCGCGATATGACAAGTACGGTTCGGATCGTATTCAATGCGCTCAACAGTGGCTTGAATGCCATCTTTCGTACGCTTAAAGTCAATCTCGCGATAGCGGCGCTTATGACCACCACCGATATGACGAACAGTGATACGACCATTATTATTACGGCCGCCGCTTTTTGATAGCTTTGAAACTAACGGCGCGTAGGGTTCGCCTTTGTGAAGGCCTTCGGTTTTGACCTCAACAACATGGCGACGTCCGGGTGAGGTCGGTTTTGCTTTTAGCAGTGACATTTCGACGTTCTCTTTACCTGAACCCCGGCTTACGCCTGAGTAATATCAATATTAAAGCCAGGCTTCAAAGTGACATATGCTTTCTTCCAGTCATTACGCTTTCCTGGACGACGAGCAAATACCTTTCTCTTGCCTTTAACTTTCGAAGTGGTTACACCAGACACTTCAACTTCAAACATTAGCTCTACAGCTTTTTTAATTTGAGGCTTAGTAGCATCCAACAGAACTTCAAAACCATATTGGTTAGATTGCTCTGTTGCCATTGCTGTCTTTTCGGTAACCAACGGGCGACGGATTACATTAATCAGATGCTCTTGATTCATGACAACCACTCTCCAACGTTATCTAGTGCCGCTTTAGTGATAATCACTTTTTCAGCTCCTACCAATGAAACTGGGTCCAAACCATCTACGTCGCTTATCGCGATTTTGTAGAGATTGCGAGAAGCCAGCCAAAGGTTCTCTGTAATTTCAGCGTCAACGATCAGAACTCGACCAATCACACCCAAGCCAGCCATCTGCTCAATAAACGCTTTAGTCTTAGGAGATTCAACAACGAAATCTTCAACCACAACCAAGCGCTCTTGACGAGCCAACTCTGCAAAAATGCTCCGCACCGCAGCGCGATACATTTTCTTATTAACTTTCTGCTCGAAGTTACGAGGCTGAGCGGCAAATGTCACCCCACCCGAACGCCATAAAGGACTACGGATGGTGCCAGCTCGCGCTCGGCCAGTACCTTTTTGAGCCCAAGGCTTACGCCCACCACCACGTACGGCAGAACGGTTCTTTTGTGCTTTTGTACCAGCACGACCGCCAGCCTGATAGGCGACAACTACTTGATGCACTAGCGATTCGTTGTAGTCAACAGCAAACACTTCGTCTGCTACCGTTACACTACCGCCATTAATTACTTGAAGTTCCACTGTATTCTTCCCGCCCGAACTTAGGCCTTAACAGCCGGCTTGATAAAAACAGTGCCGCCCTTTGAACCAGGTACAGCACCCTTAACAAGCAACACATTGCGCTCTACATCGACACGAACCAACTCAAGAGTTTGTTGTGTACGCTGTCTAGCGCCCATGTGGCCAGACATTTTCTTACCTTTGAATACACGACCGGGCGTTTGGTTTTGACCAATCGAACCGTTCGAGCGGTGAGAAATTGAGTTACCGTGCGTTGCGTCTTGCATTGTAAAGTTGTGGCGCTTTATGCCACCTTGGAAGCCCTTACCAATAGAGGTACCTGTCACATCGACAATTGCACCCTCTTCGAAGAGATCCACTTTAATTTCGTCGCCAACATTTAATTCAGCGACTTTGTCTGCATCAATGCGGAATTCCCAAAGGCCACGACCTGCTTCTACACCAGCTTTGGCGTAATGCCCTGCTGCTGGCTTAGTAACACGTGTTGCACGACGCGTACCAGTTGTAATCTGAACCGCAGTGTAACCATCCGTTTCGTCAGTCTTAAGCTGAGTAATACGGTTTGGCTGCACTTCAATAACTGTTACTGGTAGCGATGCGCCTGCCTCGGTAAATATCCGAGTCATGCCCAATTTAGTTCCTACTAGCCCGAGTGACATCGTCCTATCCCTTTCCTAAATCAGCCGGCTTAGCCGAGCTTGATTTGAACATCTACGCCAGCAGCAAGGTCGAGCTTCATCAACGCGTCTACTGTTTTATCAGTAGGGTCAACAATGTCTAACAAGCGTTTGTGCGTGCGTATTTCATATTGGTCGCGAGCGTCTTTGTTGACGTGTGGCGAGATCAATATGGTGAATTTTTCTTTGCGGGTGGGCAGCGGGATTGGCCCGCACACTTGTGCGCCAGTACGTTTAGCTGTCTCGACGATTTCCTTAGCGGAACGATCGATGAGACGGTGATCAAACGCTTTCAGACGAATTCGAATTCTCTGATTTGCCATGTGCGATACCTAATGCCCTTCAGACTTTTCGTCTGCCAGACAAACTCCACTGTTAAAGATCCGATAAAGACAGCGGCATAGCCGCTATCCAAGCTGGGGCGCGCATAATACACATCCAAGCGTAAGAAATAAAGTCCTTTTTAGGCTTTTACTGAAGTTTCAATCTACTAAAGTAAAGCGGCCCAACTGGCGACACGAGCGTGTCGAAAGGAGCGGCGCATTATACGCAATACCGTTCGCGTGTCCAGCTCAATAATGATTATTTTTCTAGGTACGCCAGCAGCAAGCGGTTGACGACGTCAGGCGCCTCTAGCTGCATCCAATGCCCTACTCTCGGTAGCACACCAAACTCGTATTCGCCGACCACGTAATCCGCTGAATCCTTAAGCTGATCAATGGTGAGCGCGAAATCATTCTCGCCTGCCAACGCCAACATTGGCACCCGTATCTTCGGTAAGCCAGCGTACCTTTGCTTACTCGCGCGCGCTCCGTCCAATCCCTGGTACCACTTAATGTGGTTTACAAATTGATCCGGATAAGCCTTGAATCGCCGAATGCGGCGCTCAACATCAGGAGCGTCAGCCATGAAAGCGCGGAACACCTCAAAGTCATTGTCACTAAACGAAGTCGGGCTAAAGTCATCTAGCTGGAAGTAGTAGGCGTACCACGAAGCTGCACGCTGTTTGATATTGGTCATATCCCACATACAGGCAGGATGCCCTACGCTCATCACTACAGCGCGGCGAAAACGCGTGCTGTGCAGTGACAGCAGACCCCAGACCAAGGAAGCGCCCCAGTCGTGCCCAACAACCTTCACGGACTCTATAGAGAGCTCATCGAGGATACCTATAACGTCTGCCGATAACTCCGCCGTTCTATAGGCTTTTACATCTTCCGGCCCATCGGATCCACCAACTCCACGTAAATTTGGAATCACACACTGATATCCCGCTGCGACAAACCCTGGTATTTGCTTACGCCAAACAGAAGCGTCGTCTGGCCAACCATGTAGAAAAAGGACCGGTTCGCCCTGCCCGTGAATTTCCACATTAAGCGATATTCCGTTGGTGTCAATTCGGCGCATAGTCATTTGTTGTCTCCTGAAACAAAAAAAGGGCCCAGAAGGGCCCTTTTCTTAGTTGGCTATCACCAACTGTATCTCAAATCTTATTCAAAGATTTTAGATACAACACCCGCACCAACGGTACGGCCGCCTTCGCGAATAGCGAAGCGTAGACCGTCGTCCATGGCGATCGGGTTGATCAAGGTAACGACCATGTTGACGTTATCACCTGGCATTACCATCTCAACGCCTTCAGGCAGTTGAATGTCACCGGTAATATCGGTGGTACGGAAGTAGAACTGTGGACGGTAGCCTTTGAAGAACGGAGTATGACGTCCGCCTTCATCTTTGCTAAGGATATACACTTCTGCTTCGAACTTGGTGTGCGGAGTGATTGTGCCTTTCTTGGCACACACTTGGCCGCGTTCTACGTCGTCGCGCTTGGTGCCACGAAGTAGTAGACCTACGTTGTCGCCCGCTTCGCCGCGATCAAGCAGTTTACGGAACATTTCAACGCCGGTAACGGTGCTCAGCTGGGTGTCGCGAATACCAACGATGGCGATTTCTTCACCTACGTTGACGATCCCACGTTCGATACGACCGGTAATCACGGTGCCACGACCTGAGATTGAGAACACGTCCTCAACGGGCATCAGGAAGTCACCCTCAATCGCACGCTCAGGAAGCGGGAAGTAAGTATCCATCGCTTCAACAAGTCGCATGATTGATGGCACGCCGATTTCGCTGTCGTCGCCTTCGATCGCTTTTAGAGCAGAACCGATGATGATCGGCGTGTCGTCGCCAGGGAAGTCGTACATGTCTAGAAGTTCACGAACTTCCATTTCTACGAGTTCTAGTAGTTCTTCGTCATCAACCATGTCGGCTTTGTTGAGGAATACTACGATGTGCGGCACGCCAACTTGACGTGAAAGCAGGATGTGCTCACGCGTTTGTGGCATCGGGCCGTCAGCAGCCGAACAGACAAGAATAGCGCCGTCCATCTGGGCAGCACCGGTGATCATGTTCTTAACGTAGTCGGCGTGACCCGGGCAATCAACGTGTGCGTAGTGACGATTTGCTGATTCGTACTCGACGTGCGAAGTCGCAATGGTAATTCCACGTTCGCGCTCTTCTGGAGCGTTATCGATATCAGCAAACGCTTTAACGTCACCACCCATCGCTTCGCAAAGCACTTTAGAAAGCGCCGCTGTCAGCGTTGTTTTACCATGGTCTACGTGACCAATTGTGCCCACGTTTACGTGGGGTTTATTCCGCTGAAACTTTTCCTTAGCCATTACAGCACCCTCCGGGTATAAACAAGCGCCTGACATTCAGGCCTTACAGATCTAACAAATTGGTGCTCATGACCAGAATCGAACTGGTGACCTCACCCTTACCAAGGGTGCGCTCTACCAACTGAGCTACACGAGCAAACTTTTCGTCGCATTTCAGCGCCGACAACCACTTAGATATCAAGCGGCAAATATGGAGCGGGTAGCGGGAATCGAACCCGCGTCATCAGCTTGGAAGGCTGGGGTTCTACCATTAAACTATACCCGCCTGTGACGGGATTCGAGGCGCAGCCCAAGTCATCACGACTTTAGCCAACACCTTCAAGCTCCGCGTCCGCTTCACAACAATCGATATTCAAGCAACTAGAGCCGAAGCTCCCCATTCTGAATATCGACTTTCAGAATATGGTGGAGGGAGAAGGATTCGAACCTTCGTAGGCATAGCCGGCAGAGTTACAGTCTGCTCCCTTTGACCGCTCGGGCATCCCTCCGGAAAACCCTATTTATTTCGTGCATTTCAGCCCGAAAGAGGCGCCATTTTCAGGACCAGCGCCCGTGCTACCAACTAAAAAACCTAGTTAATCGCAAAACAAAAAGCGTTGCACTTCAAGCCTGTAACGACTTAAGGCGCAACGCCCTAAAAAATTGGAGCTGGTGGACGGAGTTGAACCGCCGACCCGCTGATTACAAATCAGCCGCTCTACCAACTGAGCTACACCAGCTTGTAAGACCAACACTTACGCCGCAAATTGATTTTCATCAGATGCGGCGGCGCAGTCTAGTCAAAGACGAGCGCCGAATCAAGCATTACATGCAAGGAATTTCCCATAACTTTGTGGATTCGTTGGTGGCTCTTCGACTGTGACTTGGTAAAAAGAGGAATCACGATACAAATTATCGACTTCCGGAGCAAATCCAGCGCTGATCAACGATTCTAGGCGGG
This sequence comes from Gammaproteobacteria bacterium, assembly GCA_047614865.1. Classification (GTDB taxonomy): domain Bacteria; phylum Pseudomonadota; class Gammaproteobacteria; order JAPPPA01; family JAPPPA01; genus JBLHFB01. Next base: position 13,192 of record JBLHFB010000023.1, read on the forward strand.
CGTTTAGGGAGCGCTCTCCAGAGTATAGTCCTGCCGAAACCGCCATACCAAGCGGACTCTTGCGAACCAAACCAAAGTCGTTAAACCCCTCTTGCTCAAAGGCAGCCATTAACGTCTCAGCTTCGCGGGCGTTTGCGACGGGGAGCAGTACCCAGAAGCCTCGGTTAATTCTTTCGTCTCGCTCACTAAGCTCCGCGGTGTGCCCATCGAGCTGTAACCGCTGAACAAGCTGAACAGCCTCAGTGGAGTTATCAAACGGTCCATAGACGATGCAAGTGACGACCGCCTGTGGTGGCGATTTTGCTACCAGCGCCGACTTTGGAGAGCCAACTTTGGCGGGCTCGTTCGGCACGGATGCGGGAACCGCTTTAGCTGGAGGCGGCTGACTTGCAATAATTTCTTTTGGCCTTGCCTTGGCTGGTGCTGGGACAGTCGGCTTCGGTGCGGGTGGCGGCGCGCTGCTGACTTGGCCGATCTGCTCAGAGCGAGATTCAGCGCTTTCCTCGGACTTGCTTGCATCAGCCCTGCTCAGCGCCTTTACTTTGGCGGCGGCCTTCTTAGCATCGCCAGCGGCTTCATCTTCTGACTCGTCATACGATTCGGCTTTCAGAAGAGGAATTTCCGCCGCCAAGGAGATGTCGTCATGAATGGATAACTTGTCGTAATGCCAGCTCCATGCCGCTAGAGCCAAGTTCAACATTATCAGTACTAGTATTAGTGCACGCATCAACAATCATCCCTAAGCAATAACTGCGTTGGCCATACAAGCATTGCGATTAACATTGGTTCTCTTGGCTCATTAGATCACGATTGCTCGCCCAGATCATTAGCCCGCGCCAGACCAAGTGGCGCTCGTAATCCCACTTTTGATCCACCGCATCAAGCATGGTTGCTGCGCTTCCACCGCCGACAATGGAGACTAGATCGTCGCCGTAACGTTGGCGGAGCAATTCACGGTGACGATCTAGGAAGCCAAGCACCATATGCCGAGATCCAGCCGCAACCGCATCACGAGTGTTTAAACCCAGCAGCGGCAACTGGCCCGACACCACCTCGCCAGCCGCCGCTCCGGCAATTTGATCGGTATCGCGAAATAGAGATTTCATCATTGTGTTTACGCCCGGCACAATAAGCCCGCCTAGGTGCTGGCCCGCAACAACGACATCGAGCGTCACGGCGGTTCCGCAATCAACAACCACAACCGGCTTACCCTCAGAAAGGTGCCAGCCAGCCAAAACCGCGAGCCAGCGATCTACACCAAGCCGCTTTGGATCCTCATAGGCACAGTGCACGCCAGCACAATCACCATCAGTGCGAGCATATATCGGGGCCAGCCCAAATGCTTTCTGTATTTTGGCGTCCAGCTCGCGCTCAAAGCGCTTGGTTGCCACTGAGCTAACTAGAACTTCTCGGTAACCCAAATTCGCTATATGGCGAAGCTCGCCGCTGAGCTCAATCCCACGCTCGCGCCCAATAACCGCCAACGGAGTAATGTCGGCATCGACATTAACCGACTCAACCGAGGCGAATTTGACCGCGGTGTTACCAATATCAACAAGTAAAATCATGCTCTGCGCACCGAGACTTCACCCGCAACATGCCGATGAAGCTCACCATCGTGATCAACCAATAAAGCGCCGTCTTCAGCCACTGCTTTCGCAGTGCCC
>JBLHFB010000024.1:0-14302 GCA_047614865.1 Gammaproteobacteria bacterium
AAGATTGTCGATGTGAATAGTTACGCCAGCGTGGTTAACGAAGCCTTGGAAGAATTCAAAAATAAGGTCTACGTCGAAGCCGCCAATCATCGCGCGTGGGTAATCAACGAAGTATTCCACCCCAGGTCGGCCTGAAATGTCGACTACAACGCGTGACATCGCTTCGTCTAACGGCGCGTAGCTGTTGCCGTAACGACGGATTCCGCGCTTGGTGCCAATCGCTTTCGCGAAAGCTTGGCCAAGCGTAATGCCGGTGTCTTCCACCGTGTGGTGGGCATCAATCTCTAGGTCGCCGTTGGCGGTAATGTCTAAATCAATCAAGCCGTGACGGGCGATCTGATCCAGCATGTGGTCAAAGAACGGTACGCCGGTATTGAGCTTGGATTCACCGGTGCCATCCAAGTTAATGGTGGCTGAAATTTGGGTCTCGCGCGTGTCGCGCTGAACTGATGCAATGCGATCTGACATTCGTATCGTTTCGGTGAGTCTATAAAGGCCCGACAGGATACTCCTAATACACTCTGGCTTAAACATAGATCGCCACGGATAATAGTCGGATGCCTGTAAATCAAGACAACCCCTTGTGGAATTTTTGGCCACGTAACCGCGTGCGCCTTTCGTGGTTGTTTGCCGTCGCCTTGTTGCTCTGGATCGCGTTGTGTAAACCACAGCCACTTTCATTTGTGTCACCAAGCGGGTTAATCGCCTACCTGTTGATGATTGACGGGATATTTTTGCGTAGCTGGTCTGCCGGAATAGTCCATAAAGATCAAAAGCTTGCGACTATGGGTCCGTATGCGTTGTGCCGCCACCCGCTGTATATGGGCAGCTTTTTCACAGCCTGCGGTGTAATGCTAATGCTTGGTGGGTGGTGGTTAATGCTGCTTTCAGCGGCATTTTTCCTCCTACTTTATATCCCAACCGCACGCAACGAAGAGCAGGTTTTAGCGGCCGAGTTTGCCGAGCAATGGCCGGCCTACGTACAAGCCACCGGAATGTTATTTCCGCGCAGTTTGTCCGCTGCTTTCGGACGAATGAAAGAGGGAGCTTGGAGTGCGGCGCAATGGCGGTACAATCGCGAATACCAAACGCCTTTAATGACGATAGCTGTCGTCATGGCAATACAAATAATTAGAAATTGGAGCGCATGAATGACAGACTTTCTTCTGGCTATTGACCAAGGTACAACAAGCTCACGGTCGATTGTTTTCAATCGCCAAGGCCGATCTTGCGGTATTGGACAGGAAGAGTTTGCTCAATATTATCCAGACGATGGCTGGGTCGAGCATGATCCAGAAGAGATTTGGTCTACCACCCTGGCAACCTGCCGGGCGGCTATTGCCAATGCCGACTTAACTCCTGAGAAAATCACCGCTATTGGGATTACCAACCAGCGTGAAACGACCGTGGTTTGGGAACGCGATACCGGCAAGCCGATCTATAACGCGATTGTTTGGCAAGACCGGCGTACCGCATCGCAATGCCAAAAATATAAAGCCCAGGGCGTGGAAGAGATGGTGACTAAGCGCACCGGTCTATTGCTTGACCCGTATTTTTCTGGCACCAAATTAGCTTGGATTTTGGACAACGTTCGAGGCGCTAGAAGGAGAGCCGAAGCCGGCGAGCTCGCTTTTGGCACAATCGACAGCTTCTTGTTGTGGCGTCTAACGGGGGGCAAAGTGCATGCAACCGATCCATCTAATGCCTGTCGAACGCTGCTATTTAATATCCACACAAACCAATGGGACCCTGAACTGCTGTCGTTATTCAATATTCCCGCCGCCTTGCTGCCCGAAGTAAAAGACAGCGCCGACGACTTTGGCCAAACTGATCCCGGTCTGCTGGGCGGATCGATTTCGATCCGCTCGCTGATCGGCGACCAACAGGCCGCAACAGTCGGCCAAGCGTGTTTTGAACCCGGAATGGTAAAAAGCACTTATGGCACCGGCTGCTTTGTGATGCTAAATACTGGCGATAAGGCCTTAGCCTCGAAAAACCGGCTGCTATCAACCATTGCTTACCGCATCAACGGCAAAACTACCTACGCACTTGAAGGGAGTATTTTCGTTGCAGGTGCGGCGGTTCAATGGCTGCGTGACGGATTGAAACTGATTGCCGATGCGCGCGAGACACAGGCCTTGGCCGAATCCGTGCCCAGCTCAAATGGGGTTTACATGGTTCCGGCCTTTACCGGTCTGGGCGCTCCGTACTGGGATCCCGATGCCCGCGGTGCATTGCTGGGCATGACTCGTGATACCGGCATTGCACATATTGTCCGTGCCACATTGGAGTCGGTTTGCTACCAAACCCGCGACTTGCTGGAAGCAATGCGTGCCGATGGCGCTGCATTTGGGACGCTACGAGTTGATGGTGGAATGGTTTCCAATGATTGGGTTGTACAGCGTCTGTCCGATATGTGTGGCCAAACCTGCGAGCGACCTCAAGTCACCGAAACAACGGCACTTGGTGCGGCATATCTCGCGGGCATAGCGGCGGGCGTATATGAGTCATTAGATGAAGTCGCCGAGCTATGGGAGTCAGAACAGATCTTCGAATCGCAAATGGGCGAATTAGACCGTGAACGCCGTTATCAAGGCTGGAAGAATGCGGTTGCCCGAGTGCGGACAAAATAATGTCATTCTCGCTAAGGCTATTGGCAGTGCTTATCGCATTGCTTGAGGTTGCGTTCGTTCTTTTTGGTGATCCTAGTGATCTTCGTCTATACCGAAGTGTTCACTTACTAGAAATGGTCTCACTGATCGCTATTGTCGCCGTTACTGCGCCTGCTTCACGAGGCACGTTGATTATCTTGCTGGCCTTAGCAAGCGCGTTTCTCGGGGACATCGTTAACAGTAAATTAATTGATTTTTCAGCGATTTATTCTCAACAAGTGCTGCTCTCGATACCTTTTTTCTTACTGACCCATTTGCTGTATCTGGGGTTGTTCACTCAGCGGCTACGTAAGAACTTGGTCTTTAGAGTTGTTGCTGCGCTTATCTGCGTTGCGGTGCTCGTGCAACTGTTTGGTCCCGACGTTGGCTTGCTTGCGATGGTTGGGCTTGCGGTCTATGGGGTAATTCTTTTGTCGATGGCATTTATGGCATTGCCATTTCTTGGCGAAGCGAACCCCGCGCCTTTGGTTGCCCTAGGTGCCTGTGTCTTCGTGGTATCTGATTGCCTAATATCTGCCACCTTGTTTTCTGGTCTGCAACGAACGATGGCAATAGACTCGGCTATATGGCTGACTTACATCTATGCTCAAATTTGCATCTCCTGCGTGCTAATGCTGCCGCCCCGTGCGAATGCAGCTAATCAGGAAGCTGTCCTGTGAGACCAAGCGAAGACTCGCCAGAGTACAAGAAGAAGAAAGCCTTCTTTAACTCAATGCTAACCATTTATGGCCGCAAGCCGATCTTGGAAGCGTTGCAAGATCGTGCGGTCAGCCTATATCGGATTCATTTGGCCGACAGCAATCGGCCAGACGGAATCGTTAAAGACATTATCCGTCTTGCAGAAAAGCGCGGTGTTGAAATTTGCTACCACGACCGCAAAGGGCTTTCGAGAATTTCAAAGAACAGCAAACAAGATCAAGGTGTTGCCGCGGATATCCAGCTTTCTCACTACCAATCGTTAGCTGATTTTGTTGGCGAGGAAGACAGCTATTCGCTAATTGCACTAGACAGCGTTAGCAATCCGCAAAATGTCGGAATGATTATTCGTTCTGTCGCGGCAAGCCCTGCAACCGCGTTGCTGCTGCCGCAGAAAGGCTGTGCTGCGCTGTCGCCCTTGGTTATCAAAGCCAGTGCGGGGGCATTGTTCAAGGCGCGAATTATTTATTGTGATGATATCGTCTCGGGTTTGAAGCAACTCAAAGACCATGGCGCGAGCATCTGCACCCTGTCGTCGCACGCCGAACATAGCCTTTATGACTATAAACCGGCGGCTAAGAACGTTTATGTCTTAGGCAACGAAACTGAAGGCGTTTCTAAGCAAGTTATGTCGCTATGTGACACTGCGATTAGCATCCCAATGAGAAATGGCGTTGAAAGCTTGAATGTGGCTATCACCGCGGCGTTGCTGGCGTTCTCGGCTGCCTAGCTGCTATCGCAGCGGGCAACCGGCATACTTGCTTCTAGGCCTTACCAGCCTGGGTAATCATCCAGCAATTATGGATTTTCTGATTACGTTCAAAGTCAGGATCGATGGTTTGGCTGGTGATCTCTTCAATCGAGAAATCCTCTAGCTCATCGGCAGCCATTTTGAATTTCCGCAAGTTGTTGCTGAACACCAATTGGCCTCCTGGCGCTAATAGACGCATGGTGTGCTGAATCAATTCAACGTGGTCACGTTGAATATCAAAGGTGTCCTGCATTTTCTTAGAGTTTGAGAAGGCAGGTGGGTCTAAGAAAATTAAGTCGAATTGTTGATTGGTTTTCCAAGCATCCCATAGCCATTGCAGAACGTTGGCGCGCTCAAGCTTGTGCTTGTTGGTATCCAGTTGATTTAGTCTAAAGTTATGCTCAGCCCATTCCAAATAGGTATTCGACATGTCGACTGAGGTCGACGACTTAGCACCGCCAATCGCCGCCTGCACAGTCCCGGTGGCGGTGTAACAGAACAAATTTAGGAAGCGTTTGCCGCGTGAGTTTTCAGCGATCCAGCGACGAACAGGGCGATGATCAAGAAACAGGCCAGTATCTAGGTAGTCGGTAAAGTTAACCCCTAGCTTGGCCAAGCCTTCATTCACGGTGTGTAATTCGCCACTTGAGTCGATCTTTTCATACTGACCAGAGCCGCGTTGACGGCTGCGAACCTTAATGAAGACGTTTCCTGCGTCGATCCCTAGCGCGCCCGGAATCTCGCTGAGCATGCCGCGTAAGCGTTTGGCTGCCTTGTTGGCATCAATGGTTTTTGGCGCGGCGTATTCTTGAACGTGTACCCAAGTTTGTTGGCCTTTGTAAATATCCACTGCGGCGGCGTATTCAGGCAGATCGGCGTCGTACACGCGGTAGCAGTCGATTTCCTCGCGCTTAGCCCAGCTCTTAAGTTTTTTGTGGTTTTTCTTAAGGCGATTAGCAAAGTCGGGAGCCGGGGTCGTTTCGCCCTCAAGCCGCTTGGCATGAATTGAAAATTGCAGCAGCAAGCAGTCGAGTGCACCATTTTTCAGCTTGCGTTTGTCTGATGCACGTAGTCCAAGCGAATAGCCGAGTTCTTCATCGGCAATCAGAACCGACACGTTCCAGCCGCCGCAGTTTTCGCGCAGTGCGCGGCCAAAGTCGCTGTACAGCGGCAATAATTGGGTGTTGTGCCCGATTCGTTGGCCGTAAGGCGGGTTGCAAATGATCAGGCCGGTATCCGTCGGGGTTGTTAGGTTGCGCACGTCACCATGGGTGAAGCGCACTAAATCGCCAACGCCCGCGCGGTGGGCATTGCTCTGCGCGATTCGCATCATTTTGCCGTCTAGGTCGCGGCCTTCTAAATGGACTTTCTTAGTCTTAAGCCATTCTTCGGCGGCTTCTTCGCGCGTATGCGCTTGATTGATCAGGGCGGTCCAAATTGCCGGCTCGTGCTGTTTCCAGTGCTCAAAGCCAAATTTGAAATGCAGTAGCCCGGGAGCACTATCCATTAGCATTAGCGCTGCTTCGATCACTAAAGTGCCTGATCCGCAGAAAGGGTCCAATAACGAAATTTCGTCGCGTTCTTTATAGGCGGTCGGCCAGTTGGCATCTTGCAACATGCCAGCGGCTAAGGTCTCGCGCAACGGCGCTTCACCGATCGCGGTACGGTAGCCACGGCGGTGTAAGCTGCCTCCAGATAAGTCTAGGCTGATAACCACGGCGTTTGGCGAAAGCATTAAATTTATCTGAATTTGTGGATCTTCTGAATCCACCGAGGGGCGTTCGTCGTAAAGGTCGCGAAAGCGGTCAACAATCGCGTCTTTGACCCGTACCGAAGCAAACTGGGTATTGGCAATTTCGGGAGTGTGGCCAGTTACGGCTATCGAGAAGCTAGTAGTTACATCAAAGTGGCTTTCCCAAGCAATCTGGCGAGCAACTTGGTAAATGGCATCAGCATCGCCACTGCCTTCTAGCTCTATTAGTGGCAACATGACTCGGCTGGCAATGCGCGACCAGAGGCAAGTACGGAGCATATCTTCGTATGAACCCTCACAAGCGACACCGGCAACCGCGGTGGTTGCCTTGGGTACGCCAAGCGCTATAAGTTCTTTAGTGAGTAGTGGTTCTAGTCCACGTGCGGCGGTTACAAAAAATCGTTGCAAGGAGCGGCCTCGTTAGCCAAGCTGGGTAAATAAACATAACAATGATACCGACCTATCCATGAGTATTGCGGAAACAACACCAGAACATTTGGCAGACCTACTGGGCCAAGTGGCTCATAAGGACAATGAAGCCTTCGCGCAGCTATACCGTTTGACCTCGCCGAATCTACTCGGCGTCTTGATGCGTATGGTAAGAAGACGGGATGTGGCTGAAGACGCGCTTCAAGAAGCGTTTGTTCAGGTTTGGAACAAAGCGTCCGAATATCGACAGGATATTGCTTCGCCGATGGCCTGGATGGCGACAATAGCGCGGTACCGTGCGCTAGACATACTTCGCCGCGAGTCGCGTAAGGAAGCCAAGCACAGCGATGTGGATATTGAAGCGTTAGAGCAGTTAAGCGTCAATCCCGATTTAGCGACACATTTTAGCGATGTTGGCGAATTGGAACGTTGCCTAGCTACTCTGACCGATGAGGCAAAAGATTGCATTGTGCGCAGCTATGTCGAGGGATACACCCACGACGAGTTAAGCGAGGATCTAGGCAAGCCCTTAGGGACGGTGAAAACGTGGGTTCGTCGCGGGCTGCTTAAACTTAGAGAATGTATGAGCGTATGAACGAAAAAGACCAAGTTCGCGCTGCGGATTATGTTGTCGGCACTCTTACAGGGGCTGCACGGCGCTATTACGCTTGGCGTATGAAGCGAAGCGTCGAGTTGCAGTTAGAAGTGCAACTCTGGGAGCGTCGGCTGTCTGGGTTAAACGCTAGCGCTCCAGAGGTATCACCCTCTGCAACCGTGTTGCCGGAGATTCTCAGAGAAATTCGCGACGATAGCCGTGGGCAAACGGCCAGACAGGTTCCTTGGGTTCCGGTGTTTGCTACGTTCTTTTTGATGTTGGCTGTTGGTCTCGTGGCGCTTAATCTTAAACCAAGTCAGTTTCAGTTCGATTTAGTCGCCGAAATGGCCGCAACAGATCAAAGCGGAGAGTCGCGCTGGAAGGTTGAAGTCAATACTGACAAGTCTCAAGTCCATATCGTCCGCTTGGCCGAATACAGCGGCGACATAAACAAAGACTACGAACTCTGGATGATTCCAAAAGATGGCAGTAACCCCCTCTCATTGGGTGTTCTGATTGCCAATGCGGCTGGCTCTGTTTATAGCTATTCGGGTGACCAGATCGACTTGAGTCAGGCTGCGGCGCTAGCAGTAAGCCACGAGCAGCTAGGTGGTTCGCCGTCTGCGCTTCCAGAAGGCCCTGTGGTATTTGTCGGAAGCTTAACTGCGGTTTAGAACCAAGCGGGTGCTAGGCTTTAGTGACAGCAATGTGCCTGTTTACGCGCTAGACTGTTCCGAGTTGATATAGGAACTCTAGATGAGCCAGCCCCGCATTTATTCCCGCATCGTCGGGACCGGTCATTACCTGCCCGAGCGTATTGTTACCAATAAAGATCTTGAAGCGTTTTGCGATACTACCGATGAGTGGATTCGCGAAAGAACCGGGATTGAGCAGCGCCACTTCGCAGCAGAAGGTGAAGGCTGCCTCGATTTGGCCTACCAAGCGTCGATACGAGCGATTGATGATGCCGGCGTGACCGCTTCTGATATTGATTTAGTAATCGTAGCAAGTGCTACCTCAGACTACCGCTCGCCCTCCGTGGCAGCAATGTTGCAGGACAAACTCGGTTGCAACCCAGTGATGTCCTTTGATTTACAGGCTGCCTGTACTGGCTTTTTGTATGGCTTGCATACGGTCGATCAATTCGTTCGCGCTGGAACCAGCAAATGCGTACTCCTAGTCGGGGCAGAGCGGTTATCTGGGGTTATGGATTTCGAAGATCGTTCTACTGCTGTGTTATTTGGTGATGGCGCCGGCGCTGTAATTATTCAGCCGTCGGACGAGACGGGCTTGTTGGCCAGCAATATGTACTCGGATGGCAGCAAGGCTGAAATTTTAGGCCTTATGTCTGGCGTCCCTGTCTACGAACCCGCAGACCAAGCCAACAAGGTCTATATGAAAGGCCAAGAAGTATTCAAAGCTGCGGTTAAAGGCATGGGCGATTCGATTGTGAAGACCATGGATGACGCTGGCCTGAGCCTAAAAGACGTTGATTGGTTGGTTCCTCATCAAGCCAATATGCGAATTATCCAGTCAGTGGGTAAGCGCCTAAAAATCGACGAAGATAAAGTGGTGATCAACGTGCAGCAAACCGCCAATACATCTGCCTCTACTGTGCCAATTGCTCTTGATAGGGCGATCAAAGACGGGCGGATCAAACGCGGCGACACTATTATCGCCACCGCATTTGGCGCAGGTCTAGTTTGGGGTTCTGCCGCGCTTACGCTTTGATCCGCCCAGCTATCCAGAAAGGTTTGAGAGCGTGAGGTTTAGGCCTTGCGGCTTTTAAGCCAATCAGCCACCGCTTCGCCGGTTCCGGCACCCCACGGCACTACCTCCTCGGGAGGCACACGTTTGTAGTCGTCTAGCTCGTGATTTAGCTTTATCTCACCGGTCGCAACCACGTGATAGGCGATAATCAATTGGTTCATTCGCGGAAACGCATAGTGTCCAATGAATGACTCCACTCTTCCATCGAGGTTAAGTTCTTCCTTAACCTCTCGCAGAACCGCTTCGTGCGGAATTTCATTGCGCTCAAGAAATCCAGTCACCAACGCATACCAATCGGCAGGCCAAGCAACGTTGTGGGCAAGAATAATCTCGCCCTCATGCTCAACAATCGCCGCGACTACCGGTGTTGGGTTTTCAAAATGGACAAACTGGCACTCCATGCTAGAGCAGGCAAGTCGCTCGGTTGGATCGTGCAACTCCACTTGGCGGCGCTCAAGCGTGTTGGAGCAGGTTGGGCAAAATCGCATATGGCGTGACATGGGAATCCTCAAGGGTAAATGTGAAAAAGGGCAGGACTAGCCCTGCCCTTTAAAAGGCCTAGTGGGTTTAGCTATAGACTTGGATCTACTATTACTTTGCCCATCACTTTCCGGTCCGCCATGTCTTGAAGCGCTTGCGGCACATCATCTAAGCCAACACGTTTTTGTACGATGACTTTCCACTTTCCTTCGCTATGCCATTCGGCTAGCTGCTGGAAGTTAGCCGCATCCTGTTGTGGGAATTTACTACGCCAGAAACCCCAGAAAACACCGACTGCTGATGCACTCTTAATAAGCAGGCGATTAATCGCCATTTTCGGAATCTCACCGGCGGCGAAACCGACCACAAGATAACGACCCATAAAGCCAATGCAGTTAATTGCAGCGTCAAAGTACCGATCGCCGACGGGATCAAAAATCACGTCAGCACCTTTGCCGCCGGTTAGTTCTTTCACACGGTCGCGGAGGTTTTCGGTGTCGTAGTTAATGACTTCATCAGCGCCCACTTCACGACAAAGGTCCAGTTTCTCTTGGGTTGATGCGGCTGCGATAACGCGAGCACCCATAATCTTGCCTAGCTGGATTGCTCCGATTCCAACCCCGCCGGATGCGCCCAAAACCAATAAGGTCTCCCCAGGCTGGATATTCGCACGGTCTTTCAGGGCGTGAATTACCGTGCCGTAAACTATCGCGAAGCAAGAAGCGGTGTCGTCATCTATATCGTCTGGTGACGCGAATATATTCGCGGCGGGAGCGATGCATTCTTCTGCAAAGCTGCCTACGGTGCTTCCGTAGACACGCTGGCCTATGGTCCAGCCTTCAACACCTTCGCCAATTTCTGCAATCACCCCAGCAAAGTCGCCGCCCACCACAAACGGCAGTTCGGGTTTGTATTGGTATTTTCCTTGCACCATCAATACGTCGGGAAAATTAAGCGCGGCAGATTTAACCGTTACCTTTACATGCCCAGCGGGCACCGCTGGCAAATCAAACGGGGTTACAACTAAGTCCTTCGGTAGGCAAAGTTCCTTACATACGACAGCCTTCATGCGACCGCTCCTCCATCGATAACTAATGTTTGGCCGGTCATATATGCCGAGGCATCTGAGGCCATAAATAATACTGCGCCGGCCATTTCATCGGGCTCTGCGCCGCGGCCCATCGGAATGCCAGGTACGATTTTCTTGTAGTTTTCTTCTTCAAATAAGGCGCCGGCGAACTTGGTGCGAGTAAAGCCGGGAAGCAGGGCGTTTACACGAATGTTGTCAGGGCCAAGTTCCATCGCAAAGCATTTTGTCATGCTCACAACAGCGGCCTTGGTTACAGAGTAGATTCCTTGCCAATGGCCGGGTTTAAGCGCATTCACGGAGGCTGTGTTGATGATTGATCCGCCACCGCCTTGTTCTTGCATCATCCTGGCGGCCAGTTGGGTCATGATCATGTAGCCGCGAATATTGACTTCGATGGTTTTATCGATCGCACTCACCGGGGTGTCGATCATGGGACCGTAATGCGGGTTGGTGGCGGCATTATTAAAGAGAATGTCGATACGTCCGAACTCCGCCTTTAGCCATTTGAAGGTTTCTTCCATGTTCTCTATGTTGCCAGCGTGCATTACGCGCGCGGTAGCCTTGCCGCCAGCGGCAATAATTTCTCCGGCAACTCGGTCTAGGTCTTCCTGCTTACGGCTGGTAACAATCACGTGAGCGCCATATTCGGCTAACAATTTGGCACAAGACTCGCCAATGCCGCGGCTGCCGCCGGTTACTAAAGCGATTTTTCCATCTAGGTTGAATTGGTCTTTCATTTGTTGAGGTCCTCAAGAGATAAGTCGCCGTCTTCAATAGCGCGTTGTGCATCACGCACAAAGAACGCCGCACCAGCGCCAAAACGAGCAAAGTATTCGTTGCTGGTTTGGCCATGGAAGTAGCGGTAGTAAATTTGTTGGCTAATCACCGCAAGGCGGAAGAGGCCGTAGACATAGTAGAAGTTGAAGTCGATTGGCTCGATTTTTTGCGAAGCAAAATAAGCTTTAACCAAGTCGCGACGGCGCGGCATTCCTGGCTCGGTGCTCGGCATCACTGCGTTAGCCTTTCGTTCGGGATAATCGTCGTGATCGGCCCAGTAAGCCAGTGTCGCACCTAGGTCGGTTAACGGGTCGCCGATGGTGGTCATTTCCCAATCAAGAACGCCAATAATTTCGCGCGGGTTATCGGGGTTGAGCACCACATTGTCGAACTTGAAGTCGTTGTGAATGAGCCCAACTCGTCCGGTGTCTTCAGGAATGTTCGCAGCCAGCCATTCCATAACGTCGGTTGCCGGTAGGGCATCGTCGGTAATCGCCGAAGAGTAGCGTTTATTCCAGCCGTGCACTTGGCGCGCGGTATAGCCTTCTGGCTTGCCGAGACTGATTAAACCGCTAGCCTCAAGATCTACATTGTGAAGCTGCTGGAATACCGACATTAGCTCATCGCAGAGCGCTTTTTTATCGTCTATAGAAAAGCCAAGTTCTTTAGGGAAGGTTTTTCGAATGATGATCCCTTCAAAGCGCTCCATCACATAGAACGGCTCGCCCAATATCGATTTGTCTTCACAGAATGCAAGCGGCTTAGGGGCGTATTTCAAATGGCCTTGCAAAGCGGAAAGAACTTTGTACTCTCTGCCCATATCGTGTGCAGAAGCGGCTTTGGTGCCGAAAGGCGGGCGGCGCAAAACCATTTCGCGGGCGCCTGCCTTTATCAAGAATGTCACGTTAGAAGCGCCGCCGCCAAACTGGCCGATTACTTCTAAGGGGCCATCTAACTTACCGAGGGTTTCAGTGAGGTATTTCTCAACTAGCGGTATGTTTAGCGCGTCCTCCTCTCTGACTGCAAGCGGGGCGTCTATTAGCGATTTAGACATTGTCAAACTCCAATGTACGTTGGCTTTTAAGTGATCTTTAAGCTTACAGAAATCTCTGCAAGCTGAGAATGCTAGCTTAAACTTACTCTAAATTAAGCTGACTAAGGTGCACGGATAGAAGCGTTAGGTCAAGATCAAAGGTTACAGCTTAGGGACGTGTAAATCTGGGGGGTAGCATTACGGGAAAATGTCGCGGAGGAAACGGCTTAGCGCGTGGTTTGGAGCCTAGCTGGCCGGCGGGTAGGTTTAAGAAGCCAACCAATGGTCGCTGTCGATCCATAGCTGCTCGAAATGGCGCCATCCGCACAACCCTCTAGATCATGACGAAGCTAGGCGACGTAGATTGTTGTTGCGATCACGACTATTGATAATCGTCTCATCGCCCTCTGCAACAATATTTAGTTTTGCTTGACGATCGTACATTACGACATTCACGCTCGCTGCGAGATTTAGGCAGCCGATTGTTGGGATGTAAACCACGTAGTCCGCCGCATCGACTAGTTCTTGGCTAAGCGAGCCGTCTTCGGGGCCAAATAGATACAGTGCATTGGCAGGATGTACAAAGTCTGTAAGCGATACCGCTCCTGTGACCAGTTCCACGGCCACTACCGAGCTACCCTCGATTAGCTGAGCTAAGAGGTCTTCCGTATGGCTAAGGAGAATCTTGGCCTGAGCGTCCTTAGTGTCTGTGCTGAACTTCGCTGCTCGAGCGTACCGCTCGCCGGTATAAAGCACTTCTTGTGCGTTAAAACATCCGGCAGCCCGCAGTATGGAGCCGACGTTGCTTGGACTCTTAGGGTTTTGCAGGCCAATAACGCATTCAGCTTCAATCACGACGAATCCTATTTCGAATGGGGTTGTGCATTTTATCGGCTTCCCCGTGCGGATTGTTGATCAAAGATAGCCAATACAATCACACATCGGCCTCAACTAGCGCTCAGGCCTTATATCGACCTGAGATTTTAGCGCACCGTTTGTCTGTAGCCAGCCCGCTGGTCACTACTTGATTGCCGTCCGAGCGTTACCCAACCCTAGTCGCCGCTTGGGTCGAGATAAAAACCATCAGCCAGATGGATACGAGCAAAAAACTGGACAGCCCGCTTCATCATAGTGGTCAATCCAGATCAGAAATGCTGGTCGGCGCAGTCAATGGGCTGGACGCCAAGCCCAAAGGTATCAACATTCTTTCAGCAGCGGCTCTACGTCGGCAAAGTGCCTATTGCCGACCTACAGCCCGTATCACTTCACGCACTGCGTTGATGCAGATGCGGACGTTCAGAGTCAGCACGTCGCAAACAACCACATTGCCCGAAACCAGTCGTACGCTCGACGAAGTGGCTGCCCGAGTCGTGCCACAAGCGGACTTCAATTCTCTGCCCCCCTCTGACGACTCCGATCCATAATTGACATTCGATTAGTCCTAAACCTTGCCTCCGTATTCCCAAAAGCGGTCCTTGTCACATCGACCGAAACACGGTTGGAGGCGCGCTTTCGCATTTCAAATTTGTTTAAATCCATATGGGACAGTGCGATTCAGGCACATCTAGAACAATTAGATTTAATGCTAATTGAGGACGATTGAATTCCGAATTTGAGCGGAGTCGTTCATCTGAATCACCGCCATAAAAACCGCCAAACAATGGGCGCTGATGGTTTCGCGCGATTCGCGATAACCTCCCAGAATCCAACGCATCGCCAGCGACGATGCGGTGCCGATCAAAGCGGTGGCGATAAGACTGGCGTCCAAAGGCTGATCATTTACATCACTTTGGCCTTGAGCGACCAGTAGGCCGAAGCGGTCTGCGAACTCTTTGATGCCGCGGCGGTACAGCCCGGGAATATTGGGCGCGGCGCTGTAAATGTCTACGATGAGAATACGGGCGAGACGACGGTCTTCATCCAGCAATTGGTAGTAGGCCGTGACTAATGCCTTGGCCATGCTGGCTGGATCAGAGTTCGCGTTCTTTGTGGCCTCATCCAGTGCTGCCCGCAAGGTGTCGAGTTCGCGAAAGTACACGGCTTCGAACAAGTCGTTCAGGCTGCCGAAAGATTCGTAGTAGTAGCGTTCTGTCAGGCCGGCTTCCGCGCAGATTTGACGCATTTTAGTGGCCTGAAAACCATGATCGCCAAATACCACTTTGGCGGCCTCAATAAATTGTTGATCGCGGCGTGCGCGGCGCTGTGCAGCATTCTCGCCACGGTACTTGCGTTTGGCATTGGTTTCGCTCGTTGAGT
>JBLHFB010000025.1:0-14009 GCA_047614865.1 Gammaproteobacteria bacterium
GCGGTGGGACGGCATATAAATCACACCGTGATCTGCTGCGGCCGATCTCAGGCGCTCGGCGTGGTAGGTTTTAACGCCCGCAAAGATCTTGCGCCACACCCAGGTTAAGAACAAATCCAAGATCCGTATTACCGTGCTTGAATATTTTGCGGCAATCTCTTCGACGTACTTTTTAGCCTGCGCTTGGGCTTGCTCTGTGGTGACGCCTTGGGCCTCTTTGTGAGCCATGATCGCGGCACGCACAGACGAGGTGGTCAACACCGAATCGGCTAGTTGCTCGGACGTAGCCAAGGTAGGGCCAAGAGCAGCGGTACGCTGGCGCGAAAAGTGAACGCGGATTACCCTAGCCAGCTTTCGCGCTGCAGATTGGGGCTCAATTTGTTGATCAGCGAAGTCACGAAAATCAACCGCCTTACTAAAACCGACAAAGGTGTTCCGCCCTTGCACCAAAATCATAAAGAATTTACGGATTCGGCTAGGTTTATCGGAGTGTGCAAACAACACGCGGAAAAATGATGTTTCGGTGCCCGGGTTACGACCCCAGTACATCGATACCGGAACCATCTGCAGCGCGTAGTTCGGGTCAGCCATCGCGGTAGTGAACGCGTCAAGCAAGGCTTTATCTCGGGGGTCGTCAGATCCACGCCCTGCCGCAGTTAGCGACGGAAGGTAAAGCACCGCAGCTTCGCCAGAAGCCGGCAGGGCCATATTTGCCCTTGGTACTGGCAAGCCGTTCATACGGCAGACGCGCGCCAATACGAGTCGGTCCGAAATAGATATCGAAGGCAGCACATAGCAAACCGGTTTGGTTCGATCAAACTCAACCTCATCAGGTAAGACTGATGGCGAAACCCGTGGCCGAATAAACCAATACAAGGGTTTCATCAAAATGCGAGTAATCAAAAAAGCTATGCGCGACAGCATGGAACGCTCCGAAAAAATTCTATGTGGCAGGAGTATATCGCCAATTGGCAAGACACTAGCGACTGGTAGTCAACCGCCTGAAAAACGAAGGCCACAGATTCCTGCAAACCTGTGGCCTAAGTAGCAAGCTAGATGCGCTGATTTACCTAAGACTTGGCCGACACGTACATAGTGATTTGAGCGTTAAACACTTCAACACCTTCTGGGTTGGTCACGCGCACGGTGGTAAGAATGTCCTGCGCTTTGCCTGCTTCAATCTTTGGCACGGTCGCAGTCGCGGTCATCCGGCCTTTAGCAATCTTCACGTAGTTGACTGTCATGCTCTTAGGGATCCAACGCATGCCTTTGGGTACGGAGCAGTCGGTAGCTAGGCCAGCTGCCAGTTCGGCGCTGTTGCACATCGCAATCGCGTGAACACTGCCAAGGTGATTGTGAACTGTCTTGCGGTCGGCAAATGAAACCACGCCTCTACCTACTGCCAACTCTTCAACCAACGGGAAAATAGTCGCGAAATAAGGAGCTTTTAGGCTTGCCGCTATTGAAAAAATACGCTTGCCACCTGGCTTGCTGCTCATCTGCTTCCAAGTTTTTAGAAAGGACATGTTGTCACTCCGGATTAAGTTGATCGTTAATCTAACAGCAGCGAGCTGCAAAGCAATTTGCAGCAGCGCAGCATTTTGTAGCGACGTGACCACTGGTTACGCTGCAATTTTTGTTTGCCTTTCCGGCGAACGATGATTGGTAACTTTTTTATGTTCAACAGGTTGGAGGCAATAAAAAAGGGACCTATCACTAGCGCCCCTTTTTTGTAATCGGCAGCTGAACACTCTCAGCTGTGACGACGACTAAACCGCAGCAGCGGCGATCGTGCCCTGACGAATAGCGCGTTTCGCATCAAGCTCAGCAGCCACATCAGCGCCACCGATTAGCTCAATCGAAACGCCAGCAGCTTCTACTTTATCGAATAGCTCACGTAGCGGGTTTTGGCCCGCACAGATAATCACGTTATCCACTTCAAATAGGCGCTGTTTATCGCCGATTGTAGCGTGCAGTCCTTGATCTGAAATCTTGTCGTAACGCGCGCCAGCAACAAATTCAACACGCTGGTCTAGCAAGGCGGTGCGATGTACCCAGCCGCTGGTTTTACCCAAACGTTTGCCCACTGCTTCTTCTTTACGTTGTAGCAAGAAGATTTCGCGAGCAGGTGGGTGCGGATTTTTTTGTATCCCTTCAACGCCACCACGAGCAGTTACTGAGGTGTCTACGCCCCAGTCTTTGTACCACTGCTCAGCATTCAGGGTTGAAGACTCTCCTTCGTGCACGAGGTATTCAGATACGTCAAAACCAATACCACCAGCACCGATAACAGCAACGCGTTTGCCCACCGGTTTCTTATGCTTAAGCACGTCAATGTAGTTAAGTACTTTGCTATTTTCTACACCTGGAATCGATGGGGTACGAGGCTCAACTCCCGTCGCGAGGAATACGTGTTCAAAGCCGCCTTTAATCAGGTCGTCGGCTTCAACACGCGTATTGAGCTGAACATTGACGCCGGTCAGCTCCATCTGCCTCTTGAAGTAACGAATCGTTTCGAAAAACTCTTCTTTACCTGGGATTTGTTTGGCGATGTTGAATTGGCCTCCAATTTCGTGTGACTGGTCATACAAAGTCACATCATGACCACGTTGGGCAGCGGTTGTTGCAGCTGCCATGCCGGCAGGGCCAGCACCGACAACCGCTACTTTACGACGAACTTTAGTCGGCTCAATCAGCAACTCGGTTTCGTAACAGGCACGCGGGTTAACTAAGCAAGTCGAACGCTTCAGTGAGAAGGTGTGATCTAGGCAGGCTTGGTTGCAGGCAATACAAGTATTGATCTCATCCGCCTTACCTTCTGCGGCCTTATTAACAAAGAAGGGGTCAGCAAGGAACGGGCGGGCCATTGAAACCATGTCGCAAACGCCATCGGCAATCAGCTGTTCAGCGACTTCTGGGGCGTTAATCCGGTTGGTAGCAATCACCGGAATTTTTACTTCTTTGCGTATACGCTCAGAAACAAAGGCAAAACCGGCACGCGGCACAGAAGTAACGATGGTTGGAACACGCGCTTCGTGCCAGCCAATACCGCTGTTTAAAATGGTAACGCCAGCTTTTTCGACGGCTTTAGCCTGGTAAACCACTTCGTCCCAAGTGTTCCCGCCGTCTACGAGGTCGATCATTGAGCAGCGGTAGATGATGATGAATTTTTCACCAACGGCTTCACGCACGGCTTTAATAATTTCTACCGGTAGGCGACAGCGGTTTTCAATTGAGCCCCCCCATTGGTCGGTGCGTGTGTTGCTGCGTGGGCAAGTAAACTGGTTAATGAAGTAACCTTCAGAACCCATGATTTCAACACCGTCGTAACCGGATTCTTGAGCCAGCTTTGCGGCTTTAGCGAACGATTTGATCTGACGCCTAATGCCCCATTCTGGCAAAGCGAATGGAGTGAACATATTGATTGGCGACTTAATGCGGCTAGCCGACACTTGGAACGGATGGTAGCTATAACGTCCAGCGTGCAACAGCTGCATGGCGATTTTTCCGCCTTCTTTATGCACAGCGTCAGTTAAGGTACGGTGACGCTTGACTTCGCTTTGGGTAGTCAGTTTTGATGCGCCAGGGTAGAACGAGCCCTCAACGTTGGGCGAAAACCCACCGGTAACCATCAGGCCAACACCGCCACGTGCGCGTTCGGCAAAGTATGCAGCCAACTTGGGCATGTCTTTCGCTTTGTCTTCTAGGCCAGTATGCATTGAGCCCATTAAAACGCGGTTTTTCAGGGTGGTGAAGCCGAGGTCTAATGGCTCTAGAAGCTTGGGGTAATGGGCGTTTGTCATGATCTACTGTTACTTCTGCTTTTACTTCATTAAAGATTACGGTGCGAGTTTCTCGCCCCATTGTTTCAATCCGTCGAGCACTGACAGCTTGCCGCTATCGTCGCTGTATTGCTTACGTAGCTCGTCAATCTGCCAGTTGTATTCTTCTAGCGTTATACCGCCATCCGGTGCAAATTCAATCCGTTTCGATCGGAAACTCTGCCATTCATCCTGCTCTGCTTGGTTTAGCGTTTGCGGGAAATTACGAGCACGGTAGCGGAACAAAATGTCGTGCAATCTTGGATCACGAAATGGCGGCGACCAACCTTCAAGCTCCGACGAATCAATCTCAGGAATCTGGTCACACAGTAGGCGGTCTTCATCGCTTAGGAAGCCACCGTAGAGGTCTTGCTCCGGATCGTCATTGGCTGCGAATTCGCCTAATTGGAACACCGCAGTCAGCTTTTCGTTAACCAGATCAATATCGTCGTGAATTAGCTTCCAATGTGCGCGACAAGCCGCCATATCAAGCTGCACGCGTTCTGCTTGCTGCTCGGTCAACGTTTTAACTGGCGCCAACACGGGACATTTATTCACGTGAATGGCTTTTACGCCGATACGTTCTACCCCTTCTGGAAGGCTATCGCGCGGGGTGAATATCCGCTCGTGAATATCTTCAGCGCTGAGTTCAAGCATCTCAGAAGGGTCTTCACGCAAGTCGTAAACCAGCACTGCATTGTTATTCGTCGGATGCGGGCAGAGCGGCATAATCAAACTCAAGCAGCCTTTGTCAGCTGGAAATTTGCTTGAGATATGCACTGCGGGCGCGTGGCTATTCAAATCCAGAAGCTTGCGGGCGGCCTGCTTGGTCTTGTTCTCTAGGGCGTATCCAAATAACCGAGGCTGTTTGTCTTTGATGAGTTTAGCCATCGCGATGGTGGCGTGCACATCCGACAAAGCGTCGTGTGCATTGGCGTGGCCAATTCCATTGGCTGCGGTCAATTGCTCTAGCCTAAAGCTGGGCTTCCCGTCATCGTGGGTTGGCCACTCAATCCCTTCGGGCCGCAAGGCGTAGGTCATCCTAACAACATCAATCAAGTCCCAGCGAGAACAGCCGTTTTTCCATTCACGCGAATAAGGCTCGCGAAAATTTCGCCACAGCGTGTAACGAGTAACTTCGTCATCGAATCGCAGCGAGTTGTAACCGACACCACAAGTTCCCGCCGCACCCAGCTCAGCAACAATCCGGCGAATAAACTCCGGCTCGGGCAAACCTTGCTCTTCGGCATGTTGCGGGGTGATCCCAGTGACCATTGCCGCCATCGGCTGGGGAAGGACGTCATAAGGCGGTTGACAATATTCCACCAACGGTTCGCCAATCACATTGAGGTCGTAATCAGTACGAACCCCAGCAAATTGGTTTGGGCGATCAATCCGCGGATTGACGCCAGTGGTTTCGTAATCGTGCCAGTAAAAGGTATTGCTCATGACGGCATAAGGCTCATGGGTTGCTGTGTTTTTTGCTGATCGCGAAGTATATCGTAGCTTTGGGCTATCATTCGGCTTTCCCAACTCATATCACACCGTGTCCCCTTTTCCCGTAGACGATGCTTTAGCTGAGCTAAAAACCGCTCTTGCCAGCCGCCCCGTGGTGCTTTTAACTGCAGCACCTGGCTCAGGCAAGACCACGCGCGTGCCTTTAGCGTTGCTAGACGAAGACTGGCTAGCGGGAGAAACGGTACTGATGCTTGAGCCGCGGCGCTTGGCAGCGCGCGGCGCTGCCGCCTATATGGCGGAATCTTTGGGTGAGCAGGCGGGCGATACGGTTGGTTACCAAGTGCGGCTGGACAAGAAAATAGGTCCTAAAACCCGTGTCGAGATAGTTACTGAAGGCTTGCTTGCTAGGCGAGTACAAAACTCACCGGAACTAGAAGGCGTAGGGCTCGTAATTTTCGATGAATTTCACGAACGTCACCTACAAACCGATTTGGCGCTGGCGCTTTGCTTAGACATTCAACAAAACCTGCGTGACGACCTGCGGATACTGATCATGTCAGCAACGCTGGATGCAGAATCACTCGCCAGCAAATTAGACAACGCGCCGATTATTATCGCCCATGGTAGAAGCTACCCAATTGAAATGCATTGGGGCCAGCGAGCCGAGCCGCGGCAAATGGCCGAAGCGGCCGCACAAATTATTCGCCATGCTTTCGGCGAAAAAAGCGGCGATATCTTGGCCTTCTTTCCTGGAATTGGCGAAATCAAGCGCTGCGCCGATTCGCTTCAAGGAATAGACGCAGAGGTGCTCACCCTACATGGCGACGTTCCGAAAGAGCAGCAAGACCGTGCGTTAAAACTCGGGCAACGGCGGAAGGTTATTCTCGCCAGCGCAATTGCAGAGTCTAGCTTAACCATCGAGGGAATCACCATAGTGGTGGATAGCGGCTGGTCGCGCTTACCGAAATTCAATCCGAACACGGGCTTTACTCAACTAGAAACTTTGCGCGTTTCACGCGCCTCAGCAGATCAACGCGCTGGTCGTGCGGGCCGTCTTGGCCCGGGCCATTGCTACCGTTTGTGGAGCGAATCTGAGCACCTCAGTTTGCCGGGGTTTCATCCGCCGGAAATCACCCAAGCAGACCTAGCGCCATTGGCTTTGGAGCTGGCTTCGTGGGGTGTGAATGATCCCAACGACTTATTCTGGCTAGACCCTCCCACTGGAGGAAGTTACAAACAGGCCACCAACCTCCTCACAGATTTGGAGCTTCTGGATAAGCAACGCATTACTCCAATGGGCAAGCGAGCCGCCGGTTTGTCCGTGCATCCAAGGCTGGCAGCTAGCTTACTTGCCAACAGAGACGGCGACGATTCGGTACGACGAGCCGCAGTAGCTGTGGCGACTATTGCGGAAGAACGAGATCCGATCTTTTCCGCCACCAGCGCCGACATTGATTTGCGTGTTGGACCACTCGCCGCTGGGCAGAAAAACGGGCCGTGGAGGCTGCTTCAGGCGCTCTATCTTCGTCACTGCAAGCAGCAGCGTGTTGCGCCGCAAGGCGAGCTAGGTGATTCTGCCAAAGCGGTAATCGCTGCGTGGCCAGACCGTGTCGCGATTTCCAGCAAACAACAGGCTGATGGCAGCTTATTTCAACTGAGCAACGGCCAACAAGGCTGGTTGCCTGCTGACGATCCGCTGTCTGGATCTGAAGCGTTGGCAGTCGCGTGGCTACAGCCGCGTAAATTTGGCCCGCCGCAAATTCGCCTTGCTGCATCACTCACACTCCGCTCCTTAGAAGAGTACTGCGCGGATCGCATCATCAGCGTCGAAACCGTGGATTGGGACAACCGCAATCAAAAGCTCCGTGCTGAAACTCAGTCACGCCTCGGCCAGTTAATACTTAGCCGTAAGCCGCTGCAAAATATTCCCGCCGATAAAATCAGTCAGGCGCTATGTAACGCGATTCGGCGAACCGGCCTAAGTTGCTTACCGTGGGAGGATGAATCTAATGCGTTGCGGGACAGGCTTAACTTTGCACAGCAGCAGCAACCAAGCGCTTGGCCTGCAGTTGGCGGCCAAGCGCTACTCGATAGCCTAGAAGAATGGCTCGGTCCGTGGTTGGACGGAAAACGTAGCCTCAAAGCGCTCGCACAAATCCCGCTGAAGGAGGCGCTTAAAAGCCTGCTGGACTATTCAAAACTGCAACAGCTCAATCAGTTTGCACCTGAGCGCCTACAAGTTCCTAGCGGCAGCAACATCAGAGTGGACTACGGCGAAAACCCGCCGGTTTTGGCGGTGAAACTGCAGGAAATGTTCGGCGCCACTGAAACCCCAAGCGTCGCAAACGGCTCGGTAAAAGTGCTCTTGCACCTGCTTTCGCCCGGCAAACAGCCGCTTGCCGTGACTCAAGACCTACCCAGCTTTTGGAAAAATGGTTATCCGGCTGTACGCAAAGAGGTGCGCGGGCGCTACAAAAGGCACCCCTGGCCGGAAGACCCAACCGATGCCTTTGCCACCAAGCTCACCAAAAAACGCCTCGGCATATGAGCAAGCTGCATCGAAACCAACTTTTACTCTTATTGGCTGCTGCCATCTGGGGCTTCGCATTCGTCGCCCAAATCGCTGGGATGAAACATTTAGGGCCGTTCAGTTTTATGGCGGCTCGCTTTGGGCTTGGCTGTTTAGCGGTGGCACCACTGCTTTTTTGGCTAGCTCCCGACTCACATCATCGCCCGTCTTGGCTTATTCCCGGCTCATTGCTCGCGGGTGGCTTCCTATTCACCGGCGCTGCATTTCAACAAGTCGGGCTACAAGACACCAGCGCTGCCAACGCCGGTTTTATCACTAGCCTTTATATAGTCTTGGTCCCACTCGCCGGCTTGCTGATCGGCAGGCGAGCCGGTTGGCCGGTATATAGCGGCGCAGCGCTGGCATTTGGCGGCCTGTATTTTCTCTCGGTTTCAGACCAGCTCACGGTCTCCAAAGGCGACTGGCGTCAGTTAGCAGGAGCGTTTGCTTGGACAGGCCATGTGTTCGTGATTGGCTGGCTAAGTAAGCGCTGCGATCCGATTCGGCTGGCGCTGGGCCAATACAGTGTTGTGGCGCTGTTAAGTGGAATTGCCGCCTTGGCTCTTGAACAGCCGACATTTGACGCGTTGGGCCACAGCTGGATACCGATTGCCTACACCGCGGTGCTTTCAACTGCCGTGGCTTTCACCTTGCAAATTATTGCTCAGAAAAATGTGCCCGAGTCTCAAGCCGCTTTAATCATGAGCGCCGAAGCGGTCTTTGCTGCTTTTGGCGGTTGGCTGCTGTTAAACGAAGTTCTAAGTTTAAGAGGCTACCTAGGCTGTGGGTTAATGCTCGCAGGGATTATTCTTGCTCAAATCAACTTGAAAGCTGGCAATGAAAAAGCTGACTAAAAACCTATTCGCACTGTTGCTGATATCGCCACAACTGCTCTGGGCTAAAAAGCCTGCAGTCATACTGGCAGAGAAATATCGCGATGAGATTTCAGTAAGCGAATACTGGGTTTCTGAAAAGCTCGACGACGTTCGTGTTCGCTGGGACGGCAGCAAACTAATCTCACGCGGCGGAAACAAATTCGCTGCGCCCGCGTGGTTTACCAAAGACTTTCCTAGCGTTGTATTAGACGGTGAGCTTTGGAGCAAACGCGGCGATTACTTCAAGGCATCAAGCTCACGAGGGCTGGAAAGAAATCAAGCTAATGGTCTTCGATCTGCCTAAGCACGGCGGTCGCTTCTTTGAACGGGTGGTTGAAATGGCTAAGCTGGATGCGCTCTATCTAAAACCCGTTAGCCAATTCCGCGTTGAAAACAGTCAGTAGTTAATGACTCTGCTCGACCAACACATAGCAGCTGGTTCAGAAGGCTTGATGCTTCATCACCAAGACGCAGTCTACAAAAGCGGCCGAAGCGGCGAGCTGTTAAAACTCAAACGCTTTGACGATGCAGAGGCGATTGTTCTTGAGCACACCGGTCGCAACGGCACGTTCACCGGCATGCTCGGAGCGATAGTGGTTAGCGGCGATCGCGGCAAGGAATTCAAAATTGGCAGCGGCTTTAGCGACGCTGAACGCCAATCTCCGCCACCGATTGGAACCAAAATCACCTTTGAGCATCAGAGCTACACCAAGTACGGAATTCCACGATTTCCGATTTACCTGAGAATACGCCGCGACGGCCAGTGATTTGTTTTCCCTATCGTCGCAATAGAATCAATTCATTTTACTAATTTAATTGTTTCTTAGATACTAGCGTCATCAACCAACTAGGAGTTAGACATGACACAGCAAGTACCCAACGTTACCTTTAAAACCCGCGTAAGAGATGAGTCTGTAGACGGACCAAACCCTTTCCGCTGGGAAGACAAAACCACTGCTGACATCTTCGCCAACAAACGCGTTGTTGTCTTCTCGCTTCCGGGCGCTTTCACCCCAACCTGCTCAAGCACTCACTTGCCAGGCTATGAAGAACACTACCAAGCTTTCCGCGACGCCGGTATCGACGAAATATACTGCCTAAGCGTTAACGACGCGTTTGTAATGTTCCAGTGGGGCAAAAACCTAGGCGCTAAAAACGTTAAATTGCTTCCAGACGGCAACGCCGACTTCACTCGCGACATGGGCATGCTGGTCGACAAGAGCAACCTTGGTTTTGGTAAACGTTCATGGCGCTACAGCATGGTAGTTAACAACGGTGAAGTTGAGAAAGTCTTCGCTGAAGCTGGCCAATGTGACAATGCAGACAGCGATCCGTTTGAAGTGTCCGATGCCAACACCCTGTTGAACTATCTAAAAGCCTAAGCCCGATTGCTACGCTAATCCTCTCCACGGCAGTGAGGGCAATCCTCCTGCCGTATTAGCTAGCAATAGGATATTCGCTTTGACTGCACTGGTTTGGTTTCGTAACGATCTACGCTGCCTAGATAACCAAGCGCTATCTGCTGCTTGCGAGCGGCACGGTAGCGTGCGTGCCGTTTTTTTGTGCTCTGGCGATCAATTCGCCGAGCATAGCATGGCGCCAATCAAGGCCGACTTTGTTCGACGCGCACTGGATGAGCTGGCAAGCAACTTAGCCGCCCTCGGCATCCCACTCGATTTTATTGATGCGCCGCGTTTTAGCGACGCTTCATCTGCAATTCTGAATTACATCGGCCAGCACAAGATTGCCGCTCTGTATGCCAACAGCGAAAACCTTGTAAACGAGATTGATCGCGACCATCACGTCACAGAGCAACTCTCGATAGCTTGTCATTTTTACAGTAGCCAGCTGTTAGTGGCCCCCGGCACGTTACTCAACAAAACGGCAAAGCCCTACAAAGTATTCACCCCATTCTATAAAGCGTGGTGTGCACAACTGCGTGGCCGCCAACTGGCTTGCGTACCGCGTCCTAAAGCCGTTGGCCCTCCAATTAATGCAGCGAACAAATGTCCCGTTTTTATGCCAATGCGTGACTCCTCAAGTTGGGCCGTCGGTGAGAAAAAAATGCTCTCCCAGCTTCGTAAATTCTCCAGTGACGATAGCGCCGACTATCAAAAAGACCGCGACTTTCCATCAATCAGCGGCACCTCGAAACTTTCGGCAGCGCTGAGTATTGGCCTTGTTACGCCAAACCAATGCCTCGCTCGCTTAAATGCAGAGCAAGGCGAATACATTTGGGACAAAGCTAGCGGCGCAGGCACTTGGTTAAGTGAGTTGTGCTGGCGCGAGTTCTATCAACATGTCGCATGGCATTTTCCACACGTTGTTCACGGTCACTCATTCAGCCGCAAATACGATGCGGTCCAATGGCGAAATAACCCGGATGAGTTCGATGCTTGGTGCAAAGGGAAAACCGGCTATCCGATTGTTGACGCTGCGATGCGTCAGCTCAATCAAACAGGCTGGATGCATAACCGCCTGAGGATGATAGTCGCCAGCTTTTTGGTCAAAGACTTGCAAATAGATTGGCGCTGGGGCGAACGCTACTTTATGGACAACCTTATCGACGGCGACTTCGCAGCCAACAATGGTGGCTGGCAATGGGCCGCAGGAACGGGAACTGACGCCGCGCCTTACTTCAGAATTTTCAATCCGACTACACAAGGCGAACGCTTCGACCCTCATGCAGAGTTCATCTGCAACTTCGTACCGGAACTAAAGCACTTGAGCGCCAAAGAGATACTAAAAGGACAGCGCGCCGCAGACTACCCTGCGCCTATAGTCGACCATAAATGCGCTCGCGAGTTAACCCTGGCAATGTACAAAGCCATAAACCACTAAGCACAGCGAAAAACTACAGCCCGCTGACAATCACGCCATTAGAAACAGCCGCCGCGTGCCGCTCTGCTACCACTGCCTGATATTCGGGCGATTGGTACCAACTGCTCGCCGCATCTACCGACTCAAACTCCAGCACAACCGTACGCGAGCCGTGCCATTCGCCTTCAAGTGCCTCAGCAGAGTCGTCGACTACTAAAGCATTGCCTCCATATTGGATAACTGATGGGGTTGCCGCGCGTGCGTATTGGTTGAGTCGATCTAGATCGTTTACCACTTCGGTAAAGATTACATAGCCTTTGGCCATTTGCTTTCTCCGTATACGGTTGGATGTTTAGCTGACTTAATCTGCCAGCCAAAAACTAAAAAGGCCAGCACGGTTTCCGATGCTGGCCTTTTCTATATCACTGAAACTAACGCTTAGTGATCGTGGCCGCCGTCGTGCACGTGGCCATGCTCAATTTCTTGAGTGGTCGCTTCACGGACTGACACCACTTTCACGTCGAAAGTTAGGTCTTGGCCAGCTAGCGGGTGGTTGCCATCAACCGTTACGGTTGTATCTGTTACGCCAGTTACTAAAACGCTTACCGGACCAATGTCGCTTTGTGCCTGGAAGCTCATGCCCGCTTCAATATTGTCGATGCCTTCAAACTGTTCGCGTGGCACTTCTTGAACCATGCGCGCGTCATGCTCGCCGTATGCCAGTTTGGCTGGAATATTAGCTACAAACGCGTCGCCGGCCGCTTTGCCTTCCATCTCGCCTTCGAGGCCAGGAATGATGTTGTTGTGGCCCTGCATATAGCCCAACGGCTCGCCGCCGTCTGAGGTGTCTAGTACTTCACCGGCGCCATTGGTTAGGGTGTAGTCAAATTCGACAACGGTATTTAAGGTGATTTTCATTCGGCTTTCCTAGTTAGTTTTAGAGGTCATTGCTTATTCAGGGGCGGTACTCTACAGGCTGCAACGGCTGTCGTAAAATCCAGTGCAGGCCGCTTTTTTGCTATTCTGCGGGCTTAATACGAACGGCTTTCCCTTTTAGGAATTTTTGATGATTGAAATGCTAACCGATCCATCCGTGTGGGTTGCCTTTGCGACGCTTACTGCCCTGGAAATTGTTCTCGGGATCGACAATATTGTCTTCATTTCGATCTTGGTTGATCGCTTGCCGGAAGAAAAGCGTCCGTCTACACGCACTATCGGGCTTGGCATGGCGATGATCATGCGCATTTTGCTGTTGTTCTCTATCACCTGGGTAATGGGCCTAACCAGCGAGCTATTTCAGATAATGGAACACGGCTTTTCAGGGCGCGACCTGATTTTGCTGTTCGGTGGCGGCTTCCTTTTATTCAAGAGCACAACCGAGATTCACCACGCTTTAGAAGGCGAAGAAGAAACCCAGGAAGGCGGTAAAGCTGCGACCGTGATGGGCGTGATTGCGCAAATTGCGATACTAGATATGGTCTTCTCGTTGGACTCGGTTATTACCGCTGTCGGCATGGCAGATGATATTGAGGTGATGATCGCCGCGGTTGTCATATCCGTTGGGGTAATGATGCTGTCTGCCGGCGCAATTGCTGATTTCGTCAGCCGTCATCCCACCGTTAAGATGCTGGCATTGACCTTTTTGACCCTTATTGGGGTCACACTGATTGCAGAAGGTCTTCAGTTCCATATTCCTAAGGGCTATGTTTACTTTGCCATGGCGTTTAGTGTGATGGTGGAAATGCTAAACCTCCGTGCAAAAACGACCAAACTGGGTCCTATTCATTTGCGTCCACGCCAACCTAAGTAATAGCACTATGACTTTTAAAGCACTCGCTCCCCTAATCTATATAGTCTCCGTCGCGTTATTAGGCTGCGAAACCGACCTGGAAACTTCGTTAGACGGCGATGCGGGTTTATATGAGACCACTAACGGAAGCAGTGCTAATGGCCAAGGTAGCTTATTAGTTGTCGGGCACAGTACGGCGGCGGACGACAACATCCGTCGATTTTTGGTGAAGTTTAGCTTGCCAGAAGAACTACCAGAGAACGCTAAAATTACCAGCGCTCAGTTACAAATGGCGGTGATGAGCCGAGGCGGTAGCGTGGCGCAGACGCTGGAACTGCATCGTGTCACTTCGTCTTGGGAAGAAGGCTCAGCAAACGCTGACAACAATTTAGATGACGGGGTGGCGGCTACCAATGGTGACGTAACTTGGCTACACCGCAGCTTTAACACCTCAAGCTGGGTGGCGGAAGGCGGTGATTTTGTTAGCACCATATCGTCTTCCACAGAAGTAAGCGATACGGGACTCTACGTTTGGGATTCAAGCACCGCAATGATTTCCGATGTTCAACTTTGGGTGGACAACGATTCAGCAAACCATGGCTGGATAGTGGTGGCAAATTCTTTACAGGCTGGGATTTTGCACCGCTTTGCGAGCGGCGAAAGCAGTGATCCAGATA
>JBLHFB010000026.1:0-13817 GCA_047614865.1 Gammaproteobacteria bacterium
GACGATGTATAAGGGTGCCAAATATGTTGTTTATCGAAGTTAAGCATGAATTATTTAGTGATTGTGGCGGTGGCTTTTCGGGGCACCTATGTTACATTGAACGAACTTAATCTGTGGTAAGTTGAAATCATTCTTGCCCCTACCGGAGACCCGCATATGCATTTAGGAATGTCTGAACAAGCCAAGCCGCTTTACGAGAAAGTGAAGCAGTTTATCACCACTGAAATTGAGCCTCAGATGGATGAGCTCACTGGCGAACTCTACAAAGAGGGCCGCTGGGTTCACACCGCTCGTTTCTTAGAGATTTTGGATGGTTTGAAAGCCAAGGCTAAAGCAGCGGGGCTGTGGAATCTATTTCTTACCGAGGGTGACTACGCAGTAGAGCTAAGCACCATCGACTATGCCTACATGGCAACGGAAATGGGTCGTCTACCGTGGGCGGCTGAAGTATTCAACTGTGCCGCACCAGACACTGGCAACATGGAAGTGATTTCAAAGTACGGCACCAAAGCGCAGCAGAAAGAATGGCTAGAGCCGCTACTTAACGGTGACATTCGCTCTGCTTACGCTATGACCGAACGTGATCACGCCAGCTCTGATGCGACCAATGTTTGTACTCAAGCTGTTTTAGATGGCGACGAATGGGTTATTAACGGCGCTAAGCACTACATTTCCGGCGCGGGTGATCCACGCTGCAAAGTAATGATTGTGATGGTTCAAACCGACGCGGAGGCACCCAAGCATAAACAACAATCACAAATTCTTGTGCCGATGAATGCCCAAGGCGTGAATGTCATACGCGGCATGGCGGTATTTGGACATGATGATGCACCACACGGCCACATGGAAATTGTCTTCGACAACGTTCGAGTTCCCAAAGACAACGTTCTATTAGGCATTGGCCGTGGTTTCGAAATTTCTCAAGGTCGCTTAGGCCCAGGGCGTATCCATCACTGCATGCGTTCTCTAGGTGCTGCAGAGCAAGCGCTTGAGCTGCTTTGCCGTCGTGGCTTGAGCCGCACCGCCTTTGGTAAGTCGTTGGCTAAGCTGGGTGGCAACATCGACGTTATTGCCAACGCACGTATGGAAATTGAGATGTGTCGGTTGCTGGTTTTGAAAGCAGCATGGGCAATGGACAATATGCCGATTTCAGAAGCTCGCGTATGGGTTTCTATGGCCAAAGTTCGAGTGCCGATCATGGCTTGTAAAGTGATCGACGACGCGATTCAAATGCACGGTGCTTTGGGTATTTCTCAAGACACGCCGCTAGCCGAAATGTACACCGGCCAGCGTACGCTGCGGTTGGCGGACGGCCCTGATGAAGTTCACCGGATGGTAGTTGGACGTCATGAGTTGCGTAAATACGAGAATAAATAGACGTCATACCTAGTTTGGAAAAGCCTCGCTAAATAGCGGGGCTTTTTTGTGCCCGACAATTTAGTATGGGCAGCACATTCCACTAATAACGAGAACAATATGGAACCCCTAATCCCCGCAAGCAATGCAATGGCTATCCTTGGCGTTTTATTGGGCCTAGTAGGCATCGGCATGTGGATGGAAACCAAAGCCAAGCTGGCGCAGTGGGGGACTATCAGCATTATATTGCTTGGGGCACTGGTCTCGGCTTTAGGCATTATTCCTCGTTCTGCCCCCGTTTACGGAACGGTAGTTACCTACTTTGTTCCGGTGTCAATTGCTTTGCTGCTGTTTAAGGCTGATTTACGCCGAATCTGGAAAGAGTCCGGAAAAGTTTTCGTCGCGTTTATTGCCGCGGCTATTGCTACCGTGATTGGTGGGTTGCTGGGTATGCTGGCAGCCGATCTGGGAGATCAAGAGGGGGCGTGGGTTTCTACATTAATCTCTGGATTTATTGGTGGATCGGCTAACACCACCGCTGTTGCTGATTCTCTGGGCTTGCTAACTAGTCCAGACATGGGAACGGCGGTCGCTGCCGTATATGCCGTGGCGGTTCCGTTTTTAGCCTTGATTCTCGCGATGCCGCAAATGGCTAAGGTCTGGCATTGGTTTAGCCCAATAGACGACAGTAGCGCTTTCGGCGATGTGTCTGAAGAGCAGGCCAATCAGTACGCCACTCCAATAACCGGTCTATCGCTTATCTTATCGGTCTCGCTAGCGGTGATTATTGCGGCTGTTAGTACGTGGTGTTCCGTGTGGCTAGACTATCCACCCGCTAAATATTTAATGATCACTACTTTAGCCGTTGGCTTTGCAACCTTGTCGCCGAAAGCAGCAGATCAACTCAATGGCCACTACGAGCTGGGTCAGCTATTTATCTACCTGTTCTTTGCGGTTATTGGTGCCAGCATCAATTTTAGCTTGGCGCTGGAAAATGGACTTCAGGTGATGATTTTCTGCGTGGTGTTGCTAACCGTGCACATGGTTCTTATGGCCATCGCTGGCAGAATATTGAAGCTCAATGGCCCTGAACTATTAGTCGCGACTAATGCTTGCATTCTAGGCCCCCCAACTGCGGCTGCGATGGCGGTGTCTAAGGGCTGGCATAACCTAACCACTCCGGCAGTGCTTTGCGGAGTGTTTGGTTATGCAACGGCTAACTACATAGGTATCACGCTCTCTCGGTTCTTAATGTAGTGCCTAGTTACCTGCCACAATCCGAGCTCGGGCCTGTTGATGCATTGGCCGAGCATGGCTGGTGGCTGGGATCAACATTGTTCGGCGACGAGATTCTGCAATCGCTAGCGGCCAAAGCAATAGATCTAGCTGGAAGTGAGGTGCTTAGCGCTGCTGCGGTTGGACGTGGCGTCGATAAGCAGCAGTTGGCTGAAATTCGCCAAGACAAAATTCAGTGGATTGACTCTGATAGTGACGCACATCGTGAATTCTTTAGGGTTTGCGACGAGCTGCAAGAGTCACTTAATCGCGGCCTGTACTTAGGGCTCAACACGGTTGAAGCGCACTACGCCCACTATAGCGCTGGCGCTTTCTACCAACGCCACATAGACAGCTTTAAGGGTGCTAAAAACCGCATGGTTTCTATGGTGTTGTACCTCAACTCCGATTGGCAAGCTAGCCATGAAGGTGAGCTAAAGTTGTGGGATAACGGTGGCGTCGAGTTGGGCTGCATAGCGCCGCGAAGAGGCGATGTACTGCTGATGCTTAGCGAAGAAATGCCTCATCAAGTGCTGCCGACAACAGTGGATAGGTATTCAATAGCCGCATGGTTTCGTTGTTAGGCCGTCGCCTGGTGTCGTAGGGCATAAAAAAAGGCGCTGCTAGCCAATGCTAGAGCGCCTTTTTTGTATTCGCAGCAAACTTATGCAGCGCGAACTTTAGGCCTTACCGGCTGATTTTCCAAGGCGTTGGTGACGCGAGTGAAGGCCTGCATGTCGGCTTCATCAACGTTGTCCATCACTATTCCAATGTGACGCACGTATATTTCTTGAAGAGCGGTTGCATGCGTGTCAAAGCCTTCACCAATGTGTAGGCATTTCTTGCGACCATCAGCCGGATGTGGGAGTTGATCAACAATATCGGCTTCAACGAAACGCTTAACGGTCGAAGAGATCGCTTGGGTTGTGACCCCCATTGTTTCCGCGAGACGCTTTAGCGTAATGCCCGGATAGCGAGACAGCATGCGGATCAAATTGATTTCTGCTGACGTGTAGCCAACCCGCTCAAGAAATTCGCGGCATTCTAGCTCGATGCTAATCATATGGCGGTAGAAGCGGCTGAACGCTTCGTAACCGAATTCTTCAAGCTTTGAGCTGGAGTCTGTCATAGGGGATCTCTAACAAATAATAATATATCTAAATATAAAGCATATAAAATATAAGTCAAATTAAGTGTGAGTTAGGCGTCAGATAGATCTATCTGACGCGAGATTCTATCCTGTTTCTGACCCTAGTGCGCAAAATTATTAATTGGAAGGTCAGTCATGCCCCAGCAGCAATTGGGCACTGATACGGGATGTCTCAAAGGTCTACGATGTGGGCGCACTTTGGGGCGCGAGCTCAGAATTATTCGACCGCAGAACACCGCCAGCTTGAAGATCGCATCGGCAGGGAGTTCTGTAACCCACTTCTACAAACTCAGTGTGAATAGAAATTGGGATTGTCTGCGGTAAAAGCGCCGTTCCTCCAGCTCCGTCGCCGCTGTTCTATATAATCAAATGCCATCTCGCCCAAATATTCAGAAGATTGCAATATGACAGAACAAAGATACCGCATGTGTTCTCGCGCCCGAGAACATTTCCCAGCGCTTTTAGAGCATAAGCAAGCGGCGATCAAAGTGATCGCTATGCCTGCAGACGCTAATATGAATGGCGATATTTTTGGCGGCTGGCTGATGAGCCAAATCGATCTGGCTGGCCTAGTGCCTACCCAGCGAGTATCGGGTGGTCGTGCGGCGACCGTGGCTGTTAACAACATACTTTTTAGAGCGCCGGTATATATCGGTGATTTGGTTTGCTGCTATACCGAAATCACCAAAGTAGGCAATACTTCTGTCACTGTGCAGATAGAAGTTGTTGCCGAACACAGCGACCTCAGTCTGCCAGACCATGTGGCAAGTGCTGAACTGATTTACGTGTGTATTGATGCTGAAGGCAAGAAGCGGCGCGTTAAGGCATAGCGTAAACCCCACACACCACAGGATTAAAAATTGTTAATTCGCAATAAAGACAAAATCAGCTCACCCGATCAAATTGCCGAAGGTTTTGAGTCGCTTGGCTACATCTGCAGTGAGTCGATAGCCACGGCGGTGTACCTGGCTTGCCACTTGCAGAAACCAATCCTGATTGAAGGCCCGCCCGGTGTTGGCAAGACCGAGCTAGCGAAGAAGACCGCCCAATATCTGAATGCCGAACTAATTCGCCTACAGTGCTACGAAGGGTTAGACGAGTCCAAGGCCTTGTACGAGTGGAAATACGGTAAGCAGCTCTTATACACCCAATTGCTAAAAGACCAATTTGGCGACGTGATGCGTGGGGCCAAAGGCCTCGACGAATCGGTCGAACGCCTGCATCAATTTGGCGACGTGTTCTACTCGCCAGAATTCCTAGAGCCACGCCCGTTGCTGCAAGCACTACAAGCTGAAGACGGCGCGATCCTGTTGATTGACGAGATCGACAAAGCCGACCAAGAATTCGAAGCCTTCCTGCTGGAAATGCTTTCAGACTATCAAGTAACCGTGCCAGAACTGGGCACCGTAAAAGCCGTGTCCACCCCGATTGTTGTCCTCACCAGTAACAACACCCGTGAGCTGGGCGACGCACTAAAGCGCCGTTGTCTGCATTTATACATTCCCTTCCCAGAAGCGGAAATGGAACAGCAAATCATTGCCAGCCAAGTGCCAGAAATGGAGCCAGCGCTGCGTCAGCAAGTAGTCGACTTTGTTGCCAAGGTTCGAGAGCTGCCATTGAAAAAAGCACCGGCGGTAAGCGAAACAATCGACTGGGCACGCACCTTGCTGTTGCTCAATGTTGAATCGCTAGACCGTGAGTGGGTTACCAAAACGCTTAACCTGCTGCTCAAATTCCAAGAAGACGTGGAGTTGGCAAACGCCGAGCTGCACAAGCTGATCTAAGATGCAGCAAGCACTAGGCAACTTTATCCAAGCACTGCGTGATGAAGGCCTGCCCGTATCGCCAGCAGAAACCCTAGATGCCTTAGACACCGCCAAACTGGTTGGTGTGGAGAATCCAGCACAGTTACAGCAAGCGCTGGGCTTAGTGCTGGCAAAGTCAGAACCTCATAAGCGCCAGTTTAATCAAACCTTTCAGCGGTTCTTCTTCCCCAGTACCTCAGAGAGCAAGCAGCAACAATCGCAAGCTAAAGAACAAGATCACAGCGCCAGCGAACAAAGCCCACAAGAGCCGCTTGCAGAAGCCGAGTCCGAACTAGGCCAACAATTACTCAACAAGCAACAAGCTCAACTCCAAGCCGACATCGTCGCCAATGCAGCCGCTGCCGGCGTGACACAAATGGAGATATTCACCCAGAAGCCGATGGTTACCTATCGGATCATGAAAGCACTGGGTGATGAAGGCCTACGCGACGAACTCATAGCGCTAGAAGCAAGCGGCGACAACCCGCAACTGCTGCAAGCCTTAGAGCAGGGAAGGCAACAGTTGCGTGAAAGCGTCGCCGACTATGTAGAACAACAGTTCCTGCTTTATTCCGAAGCACGTGGCAGAAAGCTGCAAGACGACACCCTAGAAAAAATCAGCCTCACCGCTATAGATCAGACCAACCAAGCCGCGATGATCCGGCTAGTCCGCAAGGCAGCCAAGCGGCTTGCCAGCCTCCATTCTCGGCGTCGCAAAGTGACCCGCCGCGGTTTGTTAGACGTACGCAAAACAGTCGCTGCCAACGCCGCGTTCGACGGCATCTTGTTTCACACCAAATGGAAACAAACACGCATAGACCGGCCCAAAGTAGTAGTGATTTGTGATGTCAGCGGCTCAGTCAGTGCCGTCGCTCGCTTCCTTCTGCTGTTTCTTTACAGCCTGCAAGACGTACTGCCGCGAGTGCGTTCCTTCGTATTCACCTCAGACCTAATCGAAGTAACCGACCAGCTAGCCAGCCTAGAGATAGAAGAAGCACTCGCATTGATAATGGCAAATATGGCCAACGGCTCCACAGACTACGGCGTCGCTATGCGAGACCTTAGATCAGACGTACTCAAAGATATCGACAATAAAACCACCGTCATCATGCTCGGCGACGCACGCAATAACGACGGCAACAGCGAAGCCCAAATCTGGCGACAGGTATACCGCCAAGCCAAACGGGTTATCTGGCTAAACCCAGAAACGAAAGGCCGCTGGAATAGCGGTGATTCTGTGATGAGCGAATACGCCCCGTACTGCAGTCGTGTTGAAAGCGCTAACTCACTTCGTGATCTTAGCCGTGTTTTGGATAGCGCTTTGAAGCAAGTTTGAGCGCAATTAGCAGCGCGTCCCAAAGGCTAACCACTAGAACCGCTAGTAAAAATTTACGAATGTTGAAAGGCGTGTCCATAACGGTAGCTAATTAATGACTGGGCTATGTGGCGTTCAAGAGAGTGACGCTACCACAGCGTTTAAATGCTAGCTTAAACTTCAGCGTCGGGGCAGGCGGGCTGTTTGCTTGCTGTAGCGATTGCGTCTGAGTTGTTACCCAGTATTCAGTTAAAGTGCAGCCATGCAACCCAATCCACAAAAATACGGAACAGGCGATAACTCCTACCAAGCGGCCGGCCAGCTTGAAGGAATTACTGCGTTAGTTGAATCGTTTTACACGGCGATGGATACGCTGCCCAATGCTGAGCATATTCGCCAGATGCACGCGCCTGATTTAACTGATGCCAAGCTGCGATTCAGCTATTTCTTGAGTGGCTGGTTAGGTGGGCCGCGTTTGCACAAGGAGCATTTTGGTGGCGTTCACGTGCCGCGTTTCCACAAGCAATTTCCGATTGGCGAAACCGAGCGTGATGCTTGGCTGGAATGCATGGCGATGGCGATAGACAAGCAGCCGTATGAAGCCAGCTTTAAAACCTATTTGCTTCAGCAGCTGAAAGTGCCCGCTAATGCTGTGGTTAGAGTTAACCAACAGCCCGACTAGCGCTGAAAACCTTGGCGCGAATCCAATTAGTCGTTACGGCGAGTCTTAACCTTCTCGGCTGCCGCCTTATCAAATAGCTCAAAGGCCCGCCTGATCGCAGCGATCACATTTTCACGTAGCCATAGATTTGATGGATCTTGGTCGTACCGTTGGTGCCAATACATATAGCTGGTTGCTGGCGGTATTGAGAGTGGCAATTGCCACAGTTTAGTGTCCATTTCTAGATTTAACAGCGCGGCGTATCTCATTGTCATCGTCACTAGCAAATTGCTTCGTTCTACGATCCGGCAAGACGAATAGGAGTCTCTGCTGCGTAGTGTGATTCGCCGAGCACGATCCATTTGGTGCAGGGCGGCGTCTATCGGATTGGGGCCGCTGAAACCGTCGTTAATGTCGATGTGGTTTAATTGCAGATAGGTTTCCAGGCTGAGCTTTTTGTTAATTTGCGGATGATCTCTGCGGCTCACCACCACCAAATAGTCTTTGGTTATTTGGCAATGGCGAAGAATAGGGTTGGGCGGGAGTAGCGTGTCTATCGCGATATCAAGCCGGCCGGCAGCTAGGTCTGCTTCCAGGGTGTCGCTATTTGAGTCGACCGCACGGATGGTTATATCGGGCGCGGTTACTGAGAGTTCCTCGACCAAGGTTGGCAAAATCGCCGCCTCAAATAGCGGCGTCATGCCTAATACAAACTCTCGTTTCGCCTGCCGTGGTTCAAATTGTAACGCGGTAGAGACAGCCGCTTGTGCGTGAAACAACATCGCCTGTACTTCGCCGATAAGACCCCGGGTTACAAAGGTTGGCGCCATGCCGCCGCGCTCACGAACGAACACCTCATCATTCAATTCTACCCGCAATCTGGCCAATGATTGGCTCACTGCAGACTGGGTTAGGTTGAGTTTGTGCGCCGCTTTGGTGATGCTTCCCTCTCGGTAGATGGCATCTAAAACTTTGAACAGATTGAGGTCTAAGTTGGTTTTCATAAGTATTAGTATGACTAATTAAAGTCTATTAGCAATATTTGTTTGACTAATTATACGGTCGAACCCTATTCTTCACCCTACAACTAACTCATCTAGCTTCCCAACAGAGAAGCAGAGTGCGCGCCGAGAGAGGGATAAAATTGAACGCTATACGGATTGCCATAAGCATTTTGGTGTTGGCCTTTTGCCTGCCTTTGATTGCAGAAGAACAGACTGAAGACAGCCAAACCAAGGTAAAGAAAAGTCAGCGCCGCGTGATTGAAGAGGTGGTGGTAACTGCGCAAAAGTCTGAGCAGAGCTTGCAGGATGTGCCGTTGTCGGTCTCTTCTTTCGACGAGAATTTCATCAAAGATATGGGCGTCGCCGACATGGGCGAGTTGGTTCAATACACCCCAAACGTAAAATTCAACGATGCACTGGGTTACGCGCCGGTGCTTACTATTCGTGGTTTCGGTACGCCGCCCTTGGGCCGTGGTTTGGAGCCGTCAGTGG
The DNA here is from genome assembly GCA_047614865.1 of Gammaproteobacteria bacterium. Classification (GTDB taxonomy): domain Bacteria; phylum Pseudomonadota; class Gammaproteobacteria; order JAPPPA01; family JAPPPA01; genus JBLHFB01. The sequence continues at coordinate 9,059 of JBLHFB010000026.1, forward strand.
GTTTGGTTATTGACGACATCTTCTATGGCCGCTCTGCGTACATAAACGATACGGCTTTCGACCTTAAGCGAGTTGAGGTACTGCGCGGCCCTCAGGGCACGTTGTTTGGTAAGAACACTATCGCCGGGGTAATGAATTTCACCACCCGTGATCCAGATTTTGAAAATTCAACGTCAATGTCTATCGGAGCCTCATCGTTTAACTATTACCGTGCCGAAGCTGCTCGCTCCTTTACGTTAATGGACGATGTGCTGGCGTTGAGGCTCTCTGCTCGCCATAAAGCCAAGGGCTCCCATGTCTACAACACGGCACGACAAGAGCAAAATCGCGATGACGATACGTCAGTTCGCGGCAAGCTGTTATGGGTGATTAACGACAGCAGCGATGTGATTTTTACTGCTTGGGCGTCACGCAGTCGCTCGGTTGGCCTGCCTCTACAGCTTCGTCAGGCAACGGAAGATTCCTTAGCTGAATTTAGAACCTGGGATCCGGAAGTTGAAGCGAACGACTTCAACAACACTCTATCGATGGATCGGGATACGTTTTCAAACCGCGATACACAGTCATTTGATGTGCGTTACACACAGGCGATTGGCGAGTTTGAGTTGGTTACCAACGTCGGCTACAGCGACTTCTCGGTTCCGTATGCACTCGATGGTGATTTTTCACCGGTTCACTTCATTGATTTTGGAACCCTAGTGCCTGATGAATACAGTCAATCTCAGATCGAGCTTAGGCTGAGCGGAACCTTTGGAGGCCTATTTGGCTTCGGCGACTCAACTGACTTTATCGTCGGCGTATTTCTCTCCGAGAACGGTTTCACCACCTCGGTTGAGCAACAGACTTATGGCGAAGGACTCGCATCGTATACAAACGCTGGTGCATTCACAGGCCAATCCATAGCCGGTGACTTAGAGCCCGCAACTAGCACTTCTGGGGTTAGCATCGCATCGGCAAGCCAGACCAACAGTGCTCAAGGCGAATACATTGTCGGGGCAACCGAGGGCACGGCGGACAGCATCGCGGTGTTCAATCAATACACTTGGTATAACACCGACACTGTCAACACAACCCTAGGCTGGCGCTTTGGTGTGGACCGCCGCCGTGGTCGGATTTTTTCAGATCGCAGTGCTGAAACAGTTATCGCGCCTGTGGTAACAGGGCAAAAGAACTTCGATACGCTGGTGAGTGGCAGAGACGTTGATTTTGCCCCGAAAATAGCGGTCTCTTATCAGCCAACTGACGACTACACTTGGTTTGTAAGTGCCACCGAAGGCTTTAAAAGCGGCGGCTTCGCGGCGGCGGTTTTTAACGATGACAATCTAACCTTTGAACCGGAAAAAGCGGTGGCTTTTGAAGCAGGTGTGAAGAGCAAGCTGCTGGACGGCTCGTTAACGTTAAACGCAGCATATTTCAGAACCAGCTATAAAAACCTTCAAGTACGAAACTTTGATGGCCGTTCAATCTTCGTCAAAAACGCAGCTGACGCATCAACAGAAGGCTTCGAGTTGGATTTCTTCTGGCTTCCAGCGCTTGACTTTCTTACCGTTGGCGGCAGCCTTGGCCTTGTAGATGCTGTCTACGAAACCTATCGCTGCGCGCCTGCTATCGCCGGAACTACCGGCGGTACTGGTCCTGATGAGTGCTTTGATGACGGATCCGCCGATCCGGGTGACGAAGCTTATCAAGACCTCTCTGGCCAGTCTCTAGCCTTTGCGCCCAAAGTTAGCTCCAGTTTATTCGCTAACGTCAGATTCCCGATAGGTGAAGGTAGGCTTTCGCTAAATGGTGGAATCGACGTGCTCTATCAGGGCGAGCATTTTGTCGACACCGATAACGACCCAGTTTCCCGCCAGCCCGCTACAACCAAGTTAAATCTTCGCGGTGGCATCTCGTCAGTGGCGAATGGTTGGAGTGTGCTTGGCAGCGTCAAAAATATCACCGGCGAAGAGGAGACAGCACTTGTCATCGACCAAGCCAGTATTGCGGGTAACTACCTTTCCGCGGCCTTGCCGAGCGAGCCAGTTTGGAGCGTAGATCTTCGCTGGGATATCAACTAGAAGGCGGCCTCAAGCGCTACTTATCACGACCTCTCCGATTTATCAGTGGTGTCGCGAGCGCCGCGGCGGGCATATCATGCCAGTCATATTTAATTCTGCGTCAGAACCGTTATAGTGTCGCCACCGTTAATTCAGATTTGGAACAAAAATGAAAACTAAGATCACCGAAATGTTTGGCATTCAGCACCCGATTATTCAAGGCGGTATGCATTATGTGGGCTATGCAGAAATGGCCGCAGCGGTTTCTAACGCGGGTGGTTTGGGGATCATTACCGGTCTAACTCAGCCGACGCCTGAGGATCTTGCAAAAGAAATTGCTCGCTGTCATGAAATGACCGACAAGCCATTTGGCGTGAACTTGACCTTCTTGCCGTCATTTAACGCACCGCCGTATCCTGAATATATTGACGCGATTATTAACGGCAACGTGAAAATTGTTGAGACAGCTGGACGCAGCCCGCAGCAGTATATGGAACAGCTAAAAGCAGCTGATATCAAAGTGATTCACAAATGCACCTCAGTTCGCCATGCGCTTAAGGCACAAAGCATCGGCTGCGACGCGGTGAGCGTTGATGGCTTTGAATGCGGTGGCCACCCTGGCGAAGACGATGTGCCCAACTTTATTTTGCTGCCACGCGCTGCAGATCAGTTGGAAATTCCGTTTGTGGCCTCTGGCGGCATGGCCGATGCTCGTAGCCTTGTTGGTGCACTCGCAATGGGTGCGGAAGGCGTGAACATGGGAACCCGTTTTGTCGCGACTAAAGAAGCGCCGGTTCATGACAACGTGAAACAAGCCTTGCTCGATGCCAATGAGCTAGATACACGCCTAATCATGCGATCACTACGCAACACAGAACGCGTATTGAGCAATGCCGCGGTTGAGAAAATTGTTGCTATCGAAGCAGAGAAGGGCGATGACGTTGGGATTGACGACGTTCGCGAATACGTTACCGGTGCTCAAAACAAAAAAGTACTTCACGACGGTGACATGGACGCTGGCGCTTGGAGCTGCGGCATGGTTGCTGGTTTGATTTACGACGTCCCAAGCTGCGATGAACTGATTTCTCGAATCGTTCGCGAAGCCGAAGCAATGATTCAGGGGCGTTTGGCCAATATGGTTGGCTAAAGGCTCGATTCAGTCTGGGCTTGTTGAATGCAGTTGCTTGAACTAACCGCATTTCGACAGGCTCAATGCGAACAGTTAATAATTGCTCGTTGGCAGTGAACAAAAAAAGGCAGAAACCACTTGGTTTCTGCCTTTTTTGTTTGGTGCACTCGAAATCGCTGTCAGGCTTGTCGATTAGCTCAGGATTTCATTCCATAGTGGATCTAAATAGTCTTCAACTACCCAGCGAGGTTGATTACTTTGCTCGACTTCTTCGGGCTTAGTGACGCCGCTCAGAATCAGGACGCTTGGGATGCCTGCAGCCTTGGCGCAAGCAATATCGGTGTTTATGTTGTCTCCAACAAATAGAGCCTGTTCAGCAGCGACGGACATTTGTGCCAACGCTAGCAGTGCACCGGCAGGTTTGGGCTTGCCGTATATCGTCGGTGCTTTACCGGTGGTTGTCTGAATCGGTGCGATTACGGCGCCGCAGGTGGTTGCTCGCAAGCCGTCTTCGATTACAAATTGGTCTGGGTTGGTCGCAATAAACTCTGCGCCTTGCTGGATAAAGCGCACCGCTTTGCCGATGTTTCCATCGTGGCTCAAATCCAGTTTGTAGGTGTATCCCACCACCACTGCATCGGGTGATTCGTCTACCAATTCTGCGCCCGCGTCTTCTAGAGCCTTTTTCAATGCGGGCTCTCCCACGCAGAAAACGCGTTTCGTGACTAGCTGTCGGGCGGTGACCAATGCCGAGGTAAGCACGTGCTCAGGATTCACGGAATACCCCAGTAAGCGGTTTAACTGCTCGGCGATATCGCTAGGTAGGCGTGCTGCTCGGTTGGTGTAAAAGCGAATCTGAATCTGATTTTGGCGAAGCCGCTCCACAAACTCAGCGGCGCCAGTGACTAACGTGTTCCTGCGATAGATTGTTCCATCGATGTCGAAAATAACGGCTTTAATCATGTAAGTGCTTAGGTCGTGTAGAAAGAGCCAAGATGGCAATATGGCTGCTGGCCTAGGTCGTGTAAAGCCTAGTGATGTGGGCGCTGTGGTTCGCGCCTTGCACATGTGTGGTTAAAGCATGGCTGGGGTATGATCGATGTGTCTAACTAATTGAAAAAATCAGTGGCGTCAAAAGACAAATTAAAGTGGTTAGAGGGCCAACTTCCGCTATGGGCCGAGCGTGGTTTGATATCGCCAGACCAAGCCGTAAGAATCCGTCAGCAGTATGCTGTGTTGGAAGCTGAAATCAGCTTAGCTCGGACGGTTTTTTCTTCGGTCGGGGCGATTCTGATTGGCTTGGGCGTGATTCTGTTTTTTGCCTTTAACTGGGCAGATATGTCGCATTGGCTAAAGTTGTTGGTGATCTTCACCGGGCTGGCTGGCAGCCAGCTTGCCGCTTGGGGCTCCGCTTTATATAGCCCAACGTTTCTCAATAGTGGAATAATTGACTAGTGTCTTCCCAAGAGCGTGAAACCTTCCTCCAAGCGATTGAGAAAGTGGGCGTTTTCTCGTACTGTTTCACTAACCTAATAAACCGACAGAGCCGACCTTTGAGCGAGCGCCGTTAACCACACTAAATTGAAGAATA